>DATJGC010000487.1:0-3017 GCA_035495345.1 Chitinophagaceae bacterium
GATACAGGGTTGGGCCTGCAAGATTAACAATTTATTGAACGCAATGTAAGCTATGGATACTAAAAAACGCTACGAAGAATACCAGCAGCACCTCCAAAAAATAGCAGACACCCGCTACGCAATAGCGGTGCTGCAATGGGACCAGGAGACCTATATGCCGGAGAAGGGCGCGCGTTACCGCGCACAACAGGTGGCAACGCTCAGCGAGATAAGCCATGAAATGTTTACCCGCGTATCATTCAAAAACCTGTTGCAGGATCTTTTATCTGCAGATGGTTTGGATGATGCCCAGCAAAAGAACATTGCATTAAGCTGGTATGATTACACGCAGCAGGAAAAATTGCCGGGAGAATTTGTACGCAAACTCAGCGAAGCTACTTCCAGGAGCTTCCAGGCATGGGTAAGCGCAAAAAAAGCCGGCCAATTTGGTTTGTTTGAAAATGATCTTGACGGTTTGCTGCAGCTGAAAAAACAGGAAACCGATCTGCTCGGGTACGAAGAGCACCCCTATAATGCCCTGCTGAACCAGTATGAGCGGGGTTGCACGGTTAAGCTGCTGGACAAAGTATTTACTTCGCTGCAAGCCCCTTTGCAAGCATTGTTGCAGAAAATTACTGCACGGCCGCAGGTAGAGGACGGTTTTCTGCAACGCAGTTTTCCAAAAGACAAACAGTGGGAGTTTGGCATTGCGCTTATGAAGCAACTGGGTTTTGATTTTACCGCCGGCCGGCAGGATATTGCAGAACATCCTTTCACCACCAATTTCAGCAGCCAGGATGTACGCCTTACAACGCGCATAGATGAACATGATTTCAGCAATATGACCTGGAGCTGCATTCATGAATGCGGTCATGGTTTATACGAGCAGGGTTTGCCCGCGGAAGCCTATGGATTGCCGTTAGGAGAATTTACGTCACTGAGCATACATGAATCTCAATCCAGGCTTTGGGAGAACAATGTGGGCCGAAGCCTGCTTGCCTGGGAGTACTTCTACCCCATTGCCCAAAACTATTTTCCGGAAGCACTGCAGGATGTATCACTGGAGCATTTTTACAAGGGCATCAATAAGGTGCAGCCTTCCTTTATCAGAACGGAGGCCGATGAGCTTACCTATCATTTTCATGTGCTCATCAGGTATGAGCTGGAAAAGAAATTGCTGGAAGGCAAATTGGCCGTAAAGGATATACCTGCTTACTGGAATGAGCAATATGCCCGCTGGCTGGGAGTTACGGTGCCCGGAGACAGCAAGGGTTGTTTGCAGGATGTTCACTGGAGTCATGGCAGCTTTGGCTATTTCCCTACCTACAGCCTTGGCAGCTTCTATGCCGCACAATTTTTTGCAACGGCCGAAAAAAATTTGGAGAATCTAAGTAATTCCATAAGAAATGGTAACTACAAACCGTTATTAGAGTGGTTACGTACATCTATTCACCAGCACGGGCGCCGCTTTACAAGCGAAGAATTGTGCAGCAGGATCAGTGGCGAAGGGCTTAACATAGATTATTTTATACAGTATGCCACAAAAAAGTACCAGGCCATTTATGGCTTTTAACGGAGACCTGCATTTGCTTAAACCAGGCAGGCTGTGGCAGTTAATAGCTATCATTAGCTTACTGCTCTTTTGCGGCTCCTGCAAAAAAGCCATTGAACAACAGCAACGCAATATTATTATTGATGCCATGACCAATGGCCGCTGGTATGTAGAGCAATACAAACAAAACACGGTTGATGTTACCGGTGAGTTTATGGGCTATGAATTTCAGTTCTATGAAAATGGCGGGGTAGACGGCATAAAAAACAGCAGCAGCACCAGCGGAAGCTGGAGTACAGATATCAGCAATTACACCATTACCGCCAGCTTTGGCAGTGCCGCCAATGACACCCTGAAAAGGCTGAACTATACCTGGAAAATTACTGACAGTTACCTGGACTATGTAGAGGCCAAGACCACCACCAGTACCGGCGAAAACATTCTGCACCTTCGCAAAAAATAAAGATTGGCTGGTTCACTTCACCGGCAATACATCACTGCTGCCGATCCAAACATAAGAATACCTCGCTCCATTTACTAACGCCAAAGCACAACCGGTAAAATAATAAAAGGCTTATCTGCATTGACTTTCAGCCTACCTGGCCTGCGCTCTACCAGCGTTTGCCCTTCAACAAACTTGTAATTTCTGCACCTCTCAGCTACCTGGGGTTTACCATTAGCTGGTAAAAAAAGCGGTACAGCACATACCTTACAACGCATGTATCCGTTTAAGGCTTTATATATCCTTTGTTAAACTCCTGAATCCAATCATCGTATGAAAGCCGTCTGGTACTCGCTTTGCCGTACCCTGCAACTTTTGCTGTTTTGCCTGCTGCTGCAGCAAACCGTAAGCGGGCAGTTGCATGCCGACTTCACCGCTACGCCTGCCGCGGGCTGCGCACCGGTATACGTGCAATTTAATGATATCAGCACCGGCGGCCCCAGCAGCTGGAAATGGGATTTGGGCAATGGCACCGTTTCATTTCTGCAGCATCCTTCCACCACTTACTTCAACCCGGGCAAATACAGTATTAAACTGGTAGTAAAAAGAGGTAACCTCGCAGATTCTGTTGTAAAAGTTAATACCATTATCATCAATGCGCTGCCAAAGGCAGCTTTTAAAGTGTCTGATACCACCGGTTGCTATCCCTTGAATGTACATTTTACAGACCAGAGCCAGGCACAGGAAGGCAGCATTGTTAAATGGGAATGGGATTTTGGCGATGGCACCCTCTCTTCTGCACAACACCCAGACCATGTGTACAGCGGGCCGGGCAATTACAATATTATTTTGCGCGTAACCAATACCGCCGGTTGCGTTACCACCGTATCAAGAGCGCAATACATAAAAATAAAAGACGGCGTAAAAGCAGACTACTCCTTTACGGGCAGCACGCTTTGTACACCTCCTTCCCTTATTCGTTTTAATAATAAAAGTACCGGCACCGGTACGCTTTCTTACCAGTGGGCTTTTGGCGACGGCCAT
>DATJGC010000488.1:0-3988 GCA_035495345.1 Chitinophagaceae bacterium
CGGCCATTCTCATATCCTGAAAGTGATGTTTGATGATCAACTGCAATGCCTGCACATGAACCCGGGTGCTGCCGGCAAACATGGCTGGCACAAGGTCAGGACCCTCATACGCTTTGTCATAGATGGCAGCAATATGCGCAACTGCGAAGTCATTGAACTGGGTAAACGATAAAGAAAATACAGCCACTGAGGCTGCTTAAGAACCCATACCCGGGAAGAACGGACGGCCAACCACCTGGCGGAAGGGCCAGGGAACTGCCACCAGTATCAGCAATAAAGCAATACAGAAATACCAGAATGCCTTTCTGTATTTATCCTGGTCGGCAACCGGTTTTTTGGCCATGCCATGCCCCAGCGTTATGAGCACAATGGCCAGTATCATGCTCACCGGGTGTTCTATTAAGAAGAAACGGTAAAATTTATCTTTCATGATGGAAACGCCTTCCGGCAAACCCTTGCTGACAACACCATACCTGCCAAAAAATACCTGGTACAAACCTATCAGCAGCATAATATGCCCTGATATCATGGTAAATAACCATACTTTTTTATCGCCCATAGAAAAAACTTTCTTCTGTTGCCAGCCGCTATAGCTTTTAACAATGGAAAGCAACAGGAGAATTAATACTACCCAGCGTAAAAAATTGTGAAGGTGCACAAGGCCGTCTTGCATAATATTGTATTTAAAGCAAAGCTAAATGCAGCAGCGTTAACAATAAAATCTATTCTTGTGTAATTGCGCCTCTCTTGCCCTGCCCCGCAACCGGTCATAATTTTGTAAAAACATTGTAAGATATCAGTTCTTAAAATCGGTTAGTTTTGTTTCATGAAGCTTGTTGTTATTTTTGTGTTGGGCCTGCTGGCCTTGCTGGCGGGCAGTTGTGGCAATAACACTGCCAATGGTTTTAATGATGTTTTGCAACAGCCGCCCTATGCTGGCCTTACTGATAGCATAAAAGAAAGTCCGGCTGATGCTGCGCTACTTTTACAGCGTGCCGTATTGCTTACACAAAACAACCAGCATGATATTGCCTATTATGATTACAAAAAAAGCTGGGAATTAAAGCCCACTGAAAATACCGCCCTTCTTTTTGCTGCTAACCTTTTTTTAACCGGCCGTGGTAAAGACGCCGTCAGCTTCCTGAAGCAATGCAAGGATCGCTACCCCGGCAATACTGAATTTCTCCGCCGCCTGGGCGAAGCCTATACGCAGAACGGCAGATCACAGGATGCCATTGCACTTTATGATGAGCTGCTGCAAAAAGACAGCAATAATTTTGAAGCATTGTTTGAAAAAGGCATGCTATACACCCAGCTTAAAGACACCCCCAATGCCATTGCCACGCTGGAGAAAGCCTATTACCGGCAACCTGTTTTGCAGAATGGCATTGCACTTGCCAACCTCTACGCAGAAACAAAAAACCCAAAAGTGATAGCGCTTTGCGATGCCTTGCAGAAAAGAGATACCGCGCGGGATTTTACTGATCCTGTATTTTTGAAAGGCGTTTATTATTCCAATATAAAAGATTATCCACGGGCCATTGCCTTGTTTGATGAAGCCATCAACCGCGACTGGCGCTTTGTGGAGCCCTATATAGAAAAAGGCATTATTCTTTTTGAAGAAAAAAATTACGATGAGGCCCTGAAGACTTTTCAGTACGCAACCAATATTGCTTATACCAGCGCCGACAACTATTACTGGATGGGCCGCTGTTATGAAGCCATTGGCAAGAAAGACGAAGCCATTGACTATTACTATAAAGCGCTTACGTTTGACCGTGACTTTACCGAAGCGCGTGAGGCCATACAACGCTTAAAAGCAAAGTAGGCCGCACCCTCACCAACGCAGCCGCAGGATCAGTATCTTTGCTGCTTAACCAGCCATCACCATGCCCATCATTGCACCATCTTTACTGGCCGCTGATTTTATGCACCTGCAACGTGAATGCGATATGCTGAATAAAAGTGAAGCAGACTGGTTTCACCTGGACGTTATGGACGGCAGGTTTGTACCCAATATCAGCTACGGCTTTCCTGTAATACAAAGAGTAACCGCCGCCACCAGTAAGTTGTGCGATGTACACCTGATGATACTGGAACCTGAACGCTACACTGAAGCGTTTAAAGAAGCCGGGGCCGATAGCCTTACCGTACATATTGAAGCCTGTCCCCACCTGCATCGTAATATCCAGCAGATAAAATCACTGGGCATGCTGGCCGGTGTGGCCATTAACCCTCACACACCCGTAGAAAGCCTGAAGGATATACTGGAAGATATTGACCTGGTCAATATCATGAGCGTAAACCCGGGCTTCGGCGCACAATCGTTTATCCCGCATACACTGCAAAAAGTGCGAGACCTAAAAAGAATGATCACCGAACGCGGCCTGCATGTAAAGATTGAGATAGACGGCGGCGTTACGCTTGAAAACGCACAGGCACTGCTGCGCGCGGGGGCAGATGTGCTGGTGGCCGGCAATACCGTGTTTAGCGCTGCAGACCCAATGGCAGTGATTGCGCAGCTAAAGCAGCTCAGCTAAGCTTTCGTCATAGAACTTGTTAAGCACCATCACCATGGCCAAAGACCTTTTCTCCGCCCAGGCAGCCGCCTATGCTAAGTACCGGCCCTCTTACCCAGCAGATCTCATTGAGTATATCATGGGCTTTGTAACAGACAAAAACACTGCCTGGGATTGTGCCACCGGCAATGGACAGGTAGCGGCATTGCTCAGCCCGCATTTTAAAAAGGTATTGGCTACAGATATCAGCCATCAACAACTGCTCCACGCCATGCCCAAAGACAATATCATTTACCAGCAGGGCGATGCTACCCAAACAGGGTTTGCAGACAATAGCATCAACCTGGTCACCGTTGCCCAGGCTTATCACTGGCTCAACCACCAGCTATTTGAAAAGGAAGTAAAACGGATTGCAGCCAGGGGCGCCATCATTGCCGTTTGGGGCTACGCTTTACCGGTAGCCGCCAGCAATGCTATTGATGAACTTATCCGCCATTTTTACACGGCCGTTGTTGGCCCCTACTGGGATGCCGAGCGCAAGTTTGTAGACAATGCCTACCAAACCCTGCCTTTTAATTTTGAACCATTGCCCGTTGCGCCGTTTTCTATGCAGCAGCACTGGACACTGGATGATTGCTGCGGTTACCTTTCTTCGTGGAGCAGCGTACAGCATTTCATCAAAGACCGGGGTTACAACCCCGTGGATGAAATGCGCACCGCACTCGGTAGCCAATGGCCGGTGAACAGCCCATCGCTTTTATTCCGGTTTCCTATTTTCCTGCGCCTGGGCCGTATCAGCAAGTAGATAAATGCTGGAATGCGTGGCCCCCGCCATCCAAAACAAAAGCTTAATTGCTGTAATATTGCCGCAACAATCTCCGTTATTAAACCACCATGCCAATTTCCAAGCCAGCTGCTGTGTTGTTATTCTTTTTTCTTGCTTTTGCTGTGCATGCGCAAAAAAAGCAGGCCCTTGTAAGCGGCCGTGTGCTGGATGAAAATGAAACCCCCCTGTCAAAGGTGAGTATTACCATCCTTGGCAGAAGCAGCGGTATTGCCAGCACAGACTCTGGTACCTTTTCATTGCAGGTGCCGGCCGATAAGGCCTTTGCGCTGCTGTTTTCTTATGCCGGCTATACCACCGAACAAAGAAATTTTTTATTGAGCCAGGGAGAGCAGGAACAAATTACCATCCGCCTGGAAAGAAATGCCAAAGACCTGCAGGAAGTGGTGGTAACAGACCAACGCCAGCGACGTGAAGCCGGGCTTATCTCCATCAATCCAAAACAAGCCATCAATATTCCTTCGCCCACCGGCGGCATTGAAAGCCTTATCAAAGTATTTGTAGGTTCTAACAATGAGCTTACCTCCAGCTATTCTGTACGCGGTGGCAACTATGATGAGAACCTCATTTATGTAAATGACTTTGAAGTGTTCAGGCCCTACCTGGTGCGCAGCGGGCAACAGGA
>DATJGC010000489.1:0-6904 GCA_035495345.1 Chitinophagaceae bacterium
GTTGTTCCGCGCTGCTGATGGTCTTCCAACGTTTTATCATAAGGGCCACATAGCCCAGGTTTAACAGGTAATATCCCAAAAGCAATAACCTGTTAATTGCATCAGTGGTAGGTACATCATTATGCAACAATGCCAGGAGATAAACACGACCGTTCCGGTAAAAAATAAAGCCTGCGCAAACCGTAATAAGAAAAGAAATAAAGAAGTAGATTATATAAGCGAGTGTGTTCATGATAGTCACTTTAATCGTCTTGCTACCACAAACCTACAGTAAATATTCTGTACTTTCAATCTTTTCTGAAAATTGAATAACAAATTGTGCTGGTTGAAATGGCTGATGAGTGTATAGGTGTAGTTATAGATTTTCCGCCTGCCGCCTCTATAACAATTATCTTTGCGGCCAAAGATGGAAAAGACAAATTTTATAGATTATATCCGCATATTCTGTCGCAGCGGCCATGGCGGCGCAGGCAGCAAACATTTTATGCGCAATAAGCTCACGGCCAAGGGCGGTCCTGATGGTGGCGATGGTGGCCGTGGCGCACACATCATACTAAAAGGCAACAAAAATCTCTGGACCCTCTTACACCTTCGCTATTATAAAAATGTACTGGCAGAAGACGGAGAAAACGGCAGCAAAAACAATAGCAGCGGCAGAAGCGGTAAAGACATCATCATAGAAGTGCCCCTGGGTACCGTAGCAAGAGATGAGGAAAGCGGTGTGCAGGAAGTTGAAATACTGGAACACGACCAGGAATTTATCTGGCTGCGCGGCGGCCGGGGTGGGCTGGGTAATGCCAATTTTGCTACCGCTACCAACCAGGCGCCTGAACATGCACAACCCGGTGAGCCGGGGGAAGAAGCCTGGAAAATTGTTGAGCTAAAGGTACTGGCCGATGTGGGCCTTGTTGGCTTTCCGAATGCCGGCAAATCTACCCTCCTGTCTTCCATCACGGCGGCCACGCCAAAGATTGCCAATTATGCTTTTACCACCTTAACACCCCAGCTGGGTATTGTTGCTTACCGCGACAGTAAAAGCTTCTGCATGGCAGATCTTCCCGGCATCATTGAAGGAGCCGCTGAAGGAAAAGGCCTTGGTCATCGCTTTCTGCGACATATAGAACGCAACTCCGTATTGCTGTTTCTTTTGCCCGCAGACAGTGATAACCACCGTAAAGAATTTGATATACTGGTAAATGAGCTAAAAGAATACAATCCCGAGTTGTTGCACAAACAGTTTGTGATTGCCATCAGTAAAAGCGATATGCTGGATGATGAACTGAAAAACGCCATCGAAAAAGAACTGCCTGAAAACATACCGCATGTATTTATTTCCTCCATTACCCAGCAGGGCCTGCAGGAGCTGAAAGACCTGCTCTGGAAAGTGCTGAACCAATAATCATTCTTCACACTGAAGTTTTTCTTTACCAGAGAATAGAACAGCCGCCACCTGCTGTAGCAAACGCAATTGTCGATCTTTATTATTTACCCCGCCCACGCCAGGGGTTGCCGGTTTTTGTAAATGCTGTACCTTAACGGTCACCATTAAACCAACAAACACCCTACACATGGCCGTTATTAACCGCTCATGGCTGCTCGTAAAGCTGGCTGCCCTGGTAAAATTTATCGCCAACCTGCTAAAATCTATCTGGCTCTTCTTTCCTTCCATCCTGTTTATTGTACTCACGTTTGCCTGTTTTATACAATTGGGCCAGGGAGAAGACATCATTATTTCATTTACGGAGAATACACGCCATGGCCAGGGGGCGGCAGTATTGTTCATCAACCTGCTTGTGAAGCTCACGTTTTTCCTGGCCATTGCTTTCTGGACCTATATCAGCTGGTATTCATCGCGCATTGTAGCCTATGCAAAATTATTCAGGCAGCGTTCTTATGCCAACCAGTTTAAGCCTGCCCTGCCGGAGAAAGAATTTGGGACCGTGTACGAGGTGCAGCAGTTGTTCCTTGATCGTTTTCCGCGCCTGGTGGGGTATGCCTGTTTTATCATTATACTATTTGCGGTGGGCAATATGATCTTCCCGAATGGCTGGGTAAAAAAACAGCCCATTCCCTGTCTTGCAGTATTGCTTTTTTTTATTGGATGGATAGATAAACAACTCGTAAAATTTACAGACAATGAACACAGCAGCACACGCCTCCGCAACTGGTTCACTGTTGCAGGCATTGCCTTTCTTGTGCTTTTTGTGGTATTACAACTAAGCGGCGCACTCAATAATCCCTATGTACTGTTTGCAATGATTCTGGCGCTGATGCTGGTGTTCATGCTCTACATTAACCTTCGCAGAAAATGGGTGCTGGAAGATGCCGGCAGAGCTACCATTTCAAGCAGCGGCAAAGACTCTGCGTTGAGTCGTGCCCTCAAAAAAGTAATGACCTTTATCCATCTTGACCATAAAGAGATTGGCTACTTTTTCTGGTTTAATATTATTTGTGCCGCAGGACTCATCGCCTACATACTTGCCATCTGGTTGTACAATGTATCTGTGGCCTTTGGGCCCATGCCCATGGTATTGCTGGCCTTTGGCGTATTACTGGGTTTCGGCAACCTCATCACTACATTGTCTGTGAAAGCCGGCCTGAACCTGCATTTCATCATCTTTCTAATTGCCGCCATTTTTACCACCCGCGAAAACCATAATGTGCGCACGGTGCAATTATCAGCGCGGCATGTACCGGCCACTGTTTACAACAACCGGCAAACCATACAGGAATACTTTGGCCGCTGGATGCAACAACATGCAAAAGCCATTGATAGTGCCGCAGAGTATCCTGTTTACTTTGTGCTGGGCAACGGAGGCGCATCCCGTTCGGCCTATTGGGTAGCCAGCGTATTGGGCAGCATTGAAGACAGCAGTATCCGGCGCGGGCAGGAACGATTCTCAGAACATATTTTCTGTTTGTCCGGCACTTCCGGGGGCGGGGTGGGCGTGGCGGCCTTTTATTCATTGCTGAAACATGCATCAAAGAATGATAGCACTGTGGGCTATGCAAATGCATCGCGCCAATTTCTTCAGCAGGATTTTCTCACGTATACCCTGGCAAGGATGCTGGGGCCGGATTATTTTAACTACATACCCGTCATTGGCTGGCTGGTGCCCAACAAAGACCGCGCAGATGCGCTGGAATCTGCCTTTGAAAAAGCCAGCGATACCAGTCACTATAAACTGCAGTTCAACAATACCTATTTTGATGAATGCGTTACGCAGAAAAACCAATACAACGGGTTGCCCATTCTCTGCGTAAACACCACCCGGGTGCAGGATGGCAGTCCGGCCGTACTCAGCAGTATTCAATTCAGCGATTCATTGTTTAATAAACGCGTAGACGTTACCCAATTACTGCCACCCAATACCAGCATCCGCTTAAGTACCGCGGCCATCATGGGCGCGCGTTTTCCTTACATGAGCCCTGCCGGAAAAATTGAACAGCATTTTAAGAAGAGAGACAGCAGTAACGGAAAAACAGACAGTGTAAAGGCACATTTTTTTGTAGACGGTGGCTATTTTGATAATTCAGGTGCGGGCGTGGTGCAGGAAATGATCCGTGCCATCCTAAAAATTGCAGACAGCACAAAAGATAAGCTGGCCAGAGAACAACTAAGGAAATTAAAGATAGTGGTATTGCATATCACCAACAGCCCGCAGGGTAATGCGCGGGTATCGCCCATCACACCGTTTAATAACGACATGTTTTCACCCCTGTTAACGGTACTGGGTGCCTATGATATGCAAACCACCGTAAACGACGTACGCCTGGCCAACTACCTGTCTGATGTAAACCAACGCACAGACAGCTTACCGGTGAGCAGGGCCATATACTATCCTATCCACCTGTACACAGACCCGCAGGAACGCGGCGATAAATCAAACGGGCCATATGCTATGAACTGGTTTATATCAGACAGTGTGCGTCACCAGATGGACCACCGGCTGGTTACGCAACCAAAACTCAACAGGCTTATTGCAAACTACAAATAGCAGCCGCCGCCCAACATCAACCAACGGCTTTGCAGAAATTATTTCGATAAATGAATAGTACCTGGCGGCGGCCCAAACGGCCTTACTACAATGGCCGTTTTTAATTATTGCTAACAACGGTGGAGATGAAAATTCAGTAGGTTTGTTGCGCAAATATTGGCATCTATGAAAAAGATTCTTCTTAGCGTTATTTTACTGGTAGGCATTGTTTGGAAGTCGCTTGCAGATGAAGGCATGTGGTTACCCCTTTTACTGGGCCAGCAGGTATACAATGATATGGTGAAGCGCGGCCTCAAACTCAGCAAAGAACAATTGTACAGTATCAATAAATCTTCTATCAAAGACGCCGTCATTCTTTTTGGCAGCGGCTGCACCGGCGCAGTAGTAAGCAATGAAGGATTGCTGTTTACCAACCACCATTGCGGGTATGATGCGGTAGCAAGCGCCAGCAGCGTAGAACACAATTACCTGCGCGATGGATTTTATGCAAAAACAAAACAGGAAGAAATTCCTTCTACGCTGAGCGTGCAATTTCTATTGTCTATTGAAGATGTTACCAAAGAAATAGATTCTGCCCTCGGCAACCTGGGCGGTGCAGAACGCAGCAAACAACAAGCTGAACTGATTGCTGCCATCAATAGCAGGTATTCAGATCTTTCCCAGGGCCGCGAAGCAAGAGTAAGTACCCTGTTCAAGGGAAACCAGTTCCTGGTTTTTGTATACCAGCGCTACAGTGATGTTAGACTGGTAGGCGTACCCACAGAAAGCATTGGCAAGTTTGGTGGTGATACAGACAACTGGGAATGGCCACGCCATACGGGCGACTTCTCCGTTTTTCGCATCTATATGAGTAAAGACGGAAAACCCGCGCCCTACGCGCCGGATAATATTCCATATAAACCAAAATACGCATTACCGGTTTCACTCAAAGGATACAAAGACGGCGATTATGCCATGATTTACGGCTACCCCGGCAGCACCAACCGGTATGAAACATCTTACGGCGTAAAACAAAAGATAGAGATCACCAACCCATCTTTGGTAGCGCTGCGCGATATGCGCTTGAAGTACATGCTGGCAGAAATGAAAAAAGATCCCGCCATCAAATTGCAGCTGGCAGCCAATTATGCCTCCATTGCCAATTACTGGAAGTTTTATGATGGCGAAACAAAGCAGCTGGTGAAGTACAAGATTTACGACCAGAAAAAAACAGCCGAAGCCGGTTTTCAGCAATGGGCCAATGATAAGCCTGCATTTCAGCACCTGCTGGCAGATTGGGAAAAAGCATATGCCACCTGGCGTCCTTACAGCAAACAGGGTGTATACATCAATGAAGGCATATTGGGCTCTCCCCTGCTGGCCTTTGCCGCTACATTGCAGCAGGTAGAGTATGCACTGGTGCAGCAAGGCGGCGGCCCTGCCAAAATAAAGAGCGCGCTGGAAGCTGCTGATAAGGCAAGAACCAGCTTTCTCTCCAAAGAAAACAAGGCATCTGACCAAAACATTGTGGCAGCTGTCTTATTGAAGTTTTATACGGATATAGACAAGAACCAGCACCCCATCTCCTTCTACTCCGGTATCAAAGGCAGCTTTGGTGATCTGCTGGATGAAAGCACTTACCGTAAATACGCCAGCCAGGTTTTTAAAACAACCATGATTTTTAACGATGCCAAATGGCAGGCCTTCCTTGCCAGCCCTGATGCTACGGTATTGCAGGAAGACCCGGCCTATTCACTGGCCAACAGTTTTATGAAGAACTGGCAGGGCAAATTCTTGCAGCAGTTCCAGGTATTTACTGCCACCAATAATGAACTCGGCCGCCTATACCTCAAGGGCATTATGCAAATGGATACCGTCAAAGCAAAAAAGATGTATCCGGATGCAACACTGACCATGCGCGTCAGTTATGGCAATGTAAAAAGTTACAGTCCTACAGACGCCGCGCGGTATGATTACGTATGTACCATTAAAGGCGCACTTCAAAAATATGTTCCCGGAGATTATGAATTTGACCTGCCCGCCAATCTTATTGAAAAAGCAAAGAACAAAGATTTTGGACAGTATACAGACAAAATTAAAAACGACCTGGTGGTTTGTTTTATTACCACCAATGATATTACAGGCGGCAATTCCGGCTCGCCGGTGATAGATGCCAATGGCAACCTTATTGGCCTGGCGTTCGACGGCAATTATGAAGCGCTTAGCCACAAGATTGCCTATGATAAAAATTTTAACCGCACCATCTGCGTAGACGTGCGTTATATCTTGTGGTGCATCGACAAACTTGGCGGCGCTTCCAATATCATCAATGAATTGAAATTAGTAAAACAATAAAGCGCCCTTCAACCCACCATTATTATGCAGCAGGAAAAGATTGAACAATTTACGGTGCGCGGCATTGCCATACGCACCAGCAATGAAGAAGGCGCCGCTGCCAAAGATATACCGCTGCTATGGCATCGCTTTTTTTCTGAAGGCATCAGCAATAAAATTGACAACAAACTGACTGACGATATTTATGCTGTGTACACCCATTATGAAAAGGATGCCACCCGGCCTTATACCACTATTCTGGGGCATAAGGTGAAGAATGCGTCTGCCCTGCAGGAAGGTTTTGAAACGGTTTTTATTCAGCCCGGCAATTACCGGGTATTTACCGCTACCGGCGAATTGGAAAAGGGCATTGTGTATGATCAATGGGTGGCCATTTGGAATGAACCCCTCAACAGGAAATACAGCACCGACTTTGAAGTGTACGGAGAAAAATCACGTGGTAATGGAAAGGTTTCGGTAGATATTTTTATAGCTGTAGAGTAACAAATGGATCCTGGCCAGGAATAGACGGGGCGTATGATGAAGTCATCTATTATGGTTCTTCACTGCGGCTGCAAAGATTATTCAAACCG
>DATJGC010000490.1:0-13043 GCA_035495345.1 Chitinophagaceae bacterium
GTTCCAGTATTTTACCGCGGTAGGTGAAAGGGCCATAGGGATTATCACCCGTTGCATAGCAGATGAAATGGGTATCACCGGTAGAATAAGAAAAGTAATAAACACCCTTGTGCAGGTGCATCCAGCTGGCTTCAAAAAAACGGCGTGCATTATCAGCCGCGCGCAGTGGCCATCCTTCTTCATCAAGCAAAACAATTTCTCTCACCGGCTCTGCCATTGCAAGCATATCATCGGTGAGTTTAGCCACACGCGGCCCAAGGGCGGGTGCCTCGCCTACAGGCTCTGCATTATTTACATCATAACTATTATTGCGGTAAGATTGTAACTGCCCGCCCCACAAACCACCAAAGTACATGTAGGCGCTGCCGTCGGTGTCTATAAACACTGCAGGGTCTATTGAATAGCTGCCCTCAATAGGTTTGGGCTGGGCAGTAAAAGGCCCGGCAGGTGAGCTGGCGGTGGCCACACCAATCTGGAAGATGCCATCCGTTTTTTTTGCAGGAAAGTACAGGTAGTACTTTCCATTTTTATAGGCTGCATCGGGCGCCCATAATTGTTTTGCTGCCCAGGGTACATCTTTCAGGTGCAGGACTACACCCAGGTCTTTTGCTGTTGCACCTGGGCCGTCCATGCACAGTACATGGTAATCTTCCATGGCAAAATGACTGCCCAAGTCGTCAAACGGTATACCCGCATCAATATCGTGCGATGGATAAATATAGATTTTGCCTTCAAAAATATGGGCCGATGGATCGGCGGTGTACATATGCGTTACCAGCGGTTGGGAGATGGCTGCTTTGTTGAGTTGTTTCCAATCAATGTGTTCAATACTTTCTTCTGGCATGCTGCTTCGTTTTTTGCGATGATGAGTAGGTAGGATATTGTTTGGGCGCTGCCCGGCACTCGCGGTTTCCTGCCTTTAGTTTAGACCTTGCTTTTTACTTCAGCCATTACCCCGCTTTTGCGCGCCTGTTTTCAAATGTACCATAAAAATGCAACCGGTTGCATTTTTGCGGGGGAATTCGGTCAAATTTGCTTACCTGCTGATTATCAGCTTTGTATGCTCTCCCGTGTAAATTGTTGGGCAGTTTTGCCGCGCTGCCTTCTTTTGTCTTCCTCTGGAGGTACTTGAACAGTATTGAGCTTGCGCTGACCTCTCTTCACGGTCAGAGAGTTGATGACTTGAACAAGTGTATCATCAAAAAAGCATCATATCAACGCATAGGTATTTGCGATTAATAATTTAATGAAAGCAATACACCGCGTGAACGGGTCTGCATTACGTCTTACGCCTCCCTCCCATCCAACTAAAAAAACATACATTGTTCAGCAAGAAAGTTGTACATTGAAATTGCTTGCCCCCCACATGAACACCACAGCGCCCGCGGGCAACCAGCAACTGTAAAATAGCTTCTCAACCAATTAATCTCATTGTATGGGTGATATACAAATCAAAACCTCGTCCAAAGTCTATGATGTAGTAATTGTTGGCTCTGGCGCCGGGGGTGGCATGGCTGGCTACGTGCTTGCCAAGGCAGGTGTAAAAGTATTGATGCTGGAAGCCGGTCCTTATTTTGACCCCGCCATTCATTCTGCACAACTGAAATTTCCGTATGAGTCGCCACGCCGCGGTGCGGCCACCAAGGAACGCGCCGGTGGAGATTTTGATGCCGCCTTTGGCGGATGGGATATTGATGGCGAGCCTTACAGCAGGAAAGACAATACGTCGTTCGACTGGTTTCGGTCTCGCATGACCGGTGGAAGAACCAATCACTGGGGAAGGATTGCATTGCGCTTCGGCCCCAAAGATTTTCAACCAGACGATGGCGTTAGTGAACGCTGGCCCATTACCTATGATGAGGTAAAGCCTTATTACGATAAGGTTGACCGCCTCATTGGTATTTACGGAACAGTTGAAGGCCTGGAAAATGAACCCGATGGCATCTTCCTCACGCCACCCAAACCCAGATTGCCGGAACTCTTTATAGTAAAAGGCGCTGCCGCCGCCGGCGTAAAAGTAATACCCGGCCGTGGCTCCGTACTTACCGAAGCATTGCCCGGTAATAAAGACCGCGGTGCCTGTTTCTATTGCGGACAGTGCGGCCGAAGCTGTAAAGTATATGCGGATTTCTCTGCTTCCTCCTGCCTGGTAATACCCGCTATAAAAACAGGCAACCTTGAACTGATCTCCAACGCCATGGTGCGTGAAGTAATTACAGACAAACAGGGACTGGCCACCGGTGTCTCTTATGTTGATAAGGAAACGCTGCAGGAATACAGCGTCAATGCGCACACGGTTATCCTAGGTGCCAGCTCCTGCGAGACCGCACGCATCATGCTTAACTCAAGAAGTTCTGTGCACCCCAATGGGCTGGGCAATAGCAGCAACCTCGTAGGCCGTTACCTGCAAGATTCTACCGGTGCCTCGCAATCTGGTATGTTGCCCCAATTGCTCGATCGCAAACGCATCAATGAAGATGCTTCCGGCTGTATCAACATTTATGCACCCTGGATGGCAGACAATAAGAAACTTGACTTTCCACGTGGTTATCATATAGAGTTTGGCGGCGGCATGGGCATGCCGGGTTATGGCTTCGGCGGTTCCGTACCCACCCTGAATGGCGTGTTGCCCGGTAAAGACGGAAAAATGAAAGAGGCCGGCGGCTTTGGCGCCTCGCTGAAAGATGATTACCGCAGGTTTTATGGAACCACCTTTGGCATGTCTGGCAGGGGCGTTGGCATGGCCCGCATAGACAATTACTGCGAAATAGATCCTAACCTGGTAGATAAATATGGTATACCGGCACTGCGTTTTCATTATAAATGGAACAATGATGAAATTAACCAGGCTAAGCATATGCAGGAGACCTTCGATAGTATCATCCATGCCATGGGCGCCATCCCTACTTCTCAAAAACATGGCCCGGAAGATATGTGGGGGCTGGCAGCACCCGGCAGAATTATTCATGAAGTAGGCACTACCCGTATGGGCAATGATAAAAAAGCCTCCGTGCTAAACAAATGGTGCCAGGCGCACGACTGCAAAAATCTCTTTGTGGTAGACGGTGCCCCCACGGTGCAGCAGTCAGACAAAAACGCTACCTGGACCATCCTGGCCCTTTCTATGCGCACTGCGGAATATATTCTGGCAGAAAAAAGCAAACAAAATATCTAATTGTTCTAATACTAACGGATATGAACAGACGTGAATCACTCAAAGCCATCAGCCTCAGCAGCATCAGCGCTGCTGTATTGCTGGATGCCTGCAAGCCTTCTACCACCGAGCAGCCCGCTGCGCCGGCAAAGCCCGCCGATCCGGAGCGACTGCCCATTGAAACGGAGCGCGATAAAAAACTGAACGCCGCCAGGTTTTTTACAGACCATGAAATGGCCACCATTACCATACTGGGTGATATCATTATTCCAAAAGATGAACGCTCCGGCAGCGCCTCAGACGCGGGCGTGCCTGCCTTTATAGAATTTATTGTAAAAGATAAACCCGAACACCAGACGCCGCTGCGTGGTGGACTCCGCTGGTTAGATATCCAGTCTTCCAAACAGTTCAACGCATTGTTTAAAGATGCCAGCGCAACGCAACAAATAGCATTGGTAACCGCCATTGCATACCCTGCCAAAGCACAACCTGGTATGAAGCAAGGCGTTGCTTTTTTTGACCGTATGCGCGGACTGGTAGCCACTGGTTTCTTTACCAGCAAAATGGGCATTGAAGATCTTGGCTACCTGGGTAACCGCCCCAATAAATGGGAAGGCGTACCGGCAGACATTATTAAGCAGTACGGGCTGGAGGATGTACAACTCGGGAAAACGCCTGGCTGATAGCGCACAAATTACTCTCTCTATTGCAAGCTCAATCACCGCTGTGACCGCAGCACTAAATGATTGGCACCCTCCTTATTTGCCGGCAGCTCAAACACGCCGTTAACTGCACAGTATTGCTTGTTGCGGTACGCATTAATTGTTATATTGTTTCCATTCTTAACCCCGCCGCACCCCGGCACCCTACTACCAACATGCACAAATACAAAACACTGCATCTATGGATGCTGCTGCCGATGATCATTATGCAACTCGGCATTTTTTCTGATTACTGGGGAGATTTTACTGACAATGCCTGGTCTGTGCATGTGCACTACTGGACGGGCACTGCCTGGTATATCTACCTGATCATTCAACCCTATTTTGCCACGCACGGCAAAATGGCCGCACACCGTACCAATGGTATTATTGGTATGTTCATAGCAGGTGCAGTTTGCCTTACGGCACTGAGCATGATGCATCGCGATATCCAAAATGCAGACACTTCATTGGCAAGAGCTGCGCAGTTTGGCCCCTTTCAGCCCTGGTTCTTTTTTGGAGTGGCCGCGGTAGAAATTGTGATGATGACGGCCTTTGGCTTCGCAATCATCCAGAGTATCATCAATCGTAAAAAAATGGAAGACCACGCGTGGTGGTTGATAGCCTCCGTATTTATTATTATGATGCCGGCACTCGGTCGCGGCCTGCAAAACGTGTACGTAGGTATGCACCGCCAGCAATGGCCGCATGTGAATATTATGGTGCCTATTTACTGGAGCCTGTTCATTATTATTGGCCTGGTGCTACTGGGTGCGTGGAAATACCGGAAGCTGAACCATGCCGCTACCTATCTTGCCATTGCTGTAAACGTTTTTATTTTTTTTCTTGAACCCATTGGCAGGTCTACTGCTGTTCAACACTTTTTAAAAACAGTGGTGAAGGGCTGATGCAGGCAGCTGGTCTAATAGTCTCTTGAGAATTTATTCTCGAGCATTTTTTCCTTTACGGCTGACCTGAACGACCATGCAAAGGTAACAATGATGGCGCGGGTATCTGCCTTAGCATACCTGTAATTGCTGAATGCAGTAGTATTATTAATATAACCGCTCTTAAACGTGTTGAATATATCGGTGATGGTTAGCCCAAGCCGGCCATTGCCCTTGCCGAGCTTTTGCTGAAAGCCCAGGTCCGCAAAATATTGGGCGATGCGTTTACCCTGCGGCGTGGGTAATGCGGCGGTGTAATTAGCAGTTACCTGTAGCTTACCACCGGGCCAGGCCGAAAGATTATTGATCAGCTTCCCATACCAGCTGAATGCCTGCTGCACTGCATCCGTTGCTATATTATCGCCATTGAGCCGTTGTTCAAAAAAAGACAAACTGATATTGGCATCGTAGATGCTGGCGGGCTTTGCGCTTAACACCGTCTCTAGTCCATAGGTTGCTGCGGTGCCAATATTCACCGGGTAGCTGAGGTTTACCCCATTGGGCTGCAATTGTGAATACTGCCGAATGGTATTGAGTGAATAACGATAAAACATATTGGCAGAAAATGAATAGCCCGTCCATTCCCTGCTATAGCCCGCTTCAACGGCGTGAATAATTTCAGGTTGCAGTGAAAGGTTGCCACTATGCGGGTTGAGGGAGTCAGTAATATCCGTAAACGGGTTTAGCTGGCCAAGGCCGGGGCGGTTGATCCGCTTTGCATAACTAAGTTTCCAATAGGCCTGCGGTTGCGTATAGTAGGCAATGCTGGCAGAAGGAAACAACTTTAAATAGTTATTGGTAAACTGCGTGCTTTTATCTGCGGTATTGCCTTTGTTATGCGCCTGTTCTGCCCTGGCGCCCAGGGAATATTTCCAGCGCTGGTGGTCTGCAGTGCCCAGTCCATCATTGTACTGCAGGTAAGCTGCATATACCTGCTCGTTAAAATCAAATAGATTGGTGGCCGCGGGGTTTACCACGTAACTGTTGTTTACCAGGTTGGCCGACTGGTAATCAGCGTTTATCTGCCGGTAAATGCCCTTAAACCCTGCCTCCAGCTGCCCTGTTGCTGTTACCGGTACTGAATAATCCAGTTTTCCGGTAGAGAGGCTGCCATTTTCATAATTATGTGTTGTCTGGTAATAAGGCGCGCCGCTGACCATATCGTTTTTATCCAGCGCCTGGGAGGTAATGGTTGTGTTCTCACGGTCGCGGTTAAGCGAAGTACTAACCGTAGCGGATAAATACTTGCGCTCGTTGCTGTATTTGCGGTGATAATCCAGCGCCATTTCCGCCACCTTTGAACGTTGCAGCTCTATAGAATGACGGTTGGTATTGTTATTGAGATCATTGTTCTGGCGGTAAACAGAAGTAAACAGGTTCTCATTGTTATCCTGCCCCTCCACGTTGCCGGTGGCTTCTAATGAAAAAATGTTTTTATCGTTGGGAGTAAACTCTACATTCAACTGCAGGTTCTGCAATTGTTCCAGTCTTTTATCATCTCGGTGTTGCGGAATCAGGTATTCATCGGGCAAAAAGAAATTGGTTCTGCTGGCATCAATGGTGCGCGTTCTCCTGGCAAAGCGATTATCATAGCCAAGGCCTACGTTCCAGTGAGTGGTCTTGTTGTTTACAATCAGCGAACTGTTTACCCGGCCCCTGCTGCCAAAGACAGCACCAAGCGCCAGCGCGCCGTTGTATCCTGATTGCTTATTTTTTTTAAGTACAATATTGATGATGCCGCTTTCCGCATTGGCATCGTAACGGGCATCTGGGTTGTTGATAATTTCTATTTTCTCGATACTGCTGGCCGGTAACTGATCAGGATTGGCCAGGTTAGAGTTCCGCCCATTAATAAGTATCAGTGGCGTTTTACCGCGCAGGGTAATACCGCCTTCGGCATCTACTGATACCGTAGGCGTATTCTTCAATAAGTCGGTAGCCGTGCCGCCTGCCGCGGTGATATTGGCGGCTGCATTCACCACAAAGCCCTGGGTTGTTTTTTCAATGAGTTTCTTTTGTGCTGTAACGGTTACTGACTGAAGAAAGTTGGCGTCTGGCTGCAGCACAAGATGATCTAAGTGCAAATCAGCAGTATCAGACAGTAGAATAGGCTGCAGGTAGGCGGCGTAACCAATAAGGCTGCATTTAAGCAGGTATTTGCCGGCAGGTATATTGTTGAGCAGAAACTGGCCCGTGCTATCGGTGAGTGTATTGTACAAGGGCCGGCTGGTATCTGCTGCCGCAAAGAGCGAAACGGTAACATACTCCAGCGCTTTGTTTTTATCAGATAGCTTGCCCGAAACCTTTCCTGCAGTTTGGGCTGCGGCCAGGTTTGCCAGCAACAGCAGCAGGAAGGCTAACGTGTATGAATACCTGCTTTTGCAGGTAAGTTTTATCCGGCCGGGCATAACGGTACAGTGTCGCTTCATTTTCTCAATCATCGTCTAACAAATATTTTTGCTACTGCCGGCAATGGCAATGCAGTTTCCATTGTTTAATGCTGCATTTTCATTGGAGTGGAGACATTGCCCTTGCCGGTCTGGTTGAGTGCGGCCTTTATGCCCCGGGCCAGTTGCGTTGCCGCTCCCACGCCCCAGTAGTGAAGAAAGAAAATCTTGGGTTCTTCCAGCACCATGTGGTTATGCACCGCCACTACTTCAATATTATTTTCCACCAATGCTTTTATCACCGGCGCTACTTCATTGGCCAGCATGGTAAAATCTCCGCAAACGGCCGCCTTTTCTTCTGTTCCCTGCCAGGCTACCCAGGTGTTGAAACCACCGAACGTGCTCACCGGCGCGCCGTGTTCAGTAAGTTTCACATCGGGCCTGCCAATAGTATACTTGTACACACCCTGTTGCAACTCTCCTTTGGCTCCAATGATGGCATCCAATGATGCCATGGAAAGCGTATTAACAACACTGTCTTTTGGGGAGGCTTTTGGATCCCCTCCCCTAACGGCGGCTACTTTATCAAACACCGCCTTTACATTGCGGGCCATGGTTTCGAGGTCGCCCGCGCCATCAATATGCATGTAAATAATGTTGGGGTGGTTGCGGATAAAATGATTGTGAATGGCTGTGATGGTCATACCCAGTGCTATCACTTCTTTTTGTACGGGCTGCAGATCAGTCTCTGTAAGAATGATATCACCCATTACCATTACGCCATGCGGCGTGGCGGTAAAATTGGCCCAGCTACCCAGGCCCATGGGCGGAATAATCTTGAAGCCATCTACCAGCACATGGAGATCATTTTGCGGAACCGTTATCTTATACTCACCATTTTTTTCAACACCTTTGAAACCGGTGATCTGCTCAATCTTTTTTATATCCAGTGCACGGTGCGTGGTATCGCCCAATGGTTTCACCTGGCCAAGTACGCGTAATTGAACACCGGTGCTCAGCACCATGCCTAAACACAGGAGCATTAATAACTGTCTCATATCTTTTGTATTAAGGGTTTGTAAATGTTGGCAACAGCCCCAGCGCTTGCACAAAGTTAGCCAGCCGGGCCAGTGCAAAATAGGAAAGTTTGCGGATCGCAATTGTTATTGTGGAGGGACGGCGGTCCAGACAGGGGCATCAAAACAAGGGTAGAGCAGATGCTACCTGGCAGCAGCTCCTGCCAGGTATATTCCTTGCTACACTGCCAGGCTAATTATCTCCACGGATAATGCGAATAATGAAGCAGATAACACCGGCCGCAGCGGCCAATAACAGCCAATAGGCATTGGGCTGAACAATGGCTACCAGGTAAGCAAGGGAAAAAAACAATACAATGCAAAAGGAAATGATGCCGCGCATAGCGATAGGTTTTAATCAATCATGCACAGTAATCATGCCGGGCTGCAGCTTAATGCTTTTCAGAAAGATAATGTTGCTTTAGCACGTCTTCACCATACTCATTGCCCTTTTCTCTCCATATAGCATGGATATGATTGGCGCTGTTGCGCGGACCTCCATTGTTATCAAACTCAATTAAAAAGCCGGGACCGTTAAGGATATAATAATGGGGCTTCTGCTCATCATAGGCACCAATCCAACCAAAGTAAATATTGCCGATGCCCGCTTTTAATATCTTATTGTATTCTATGACCGCTTTATCATATTCCATATTAAATACAAACTCGCGGATGATGTATTGCACCAGTGCCTGCGCTTCCTTTGTCATGCCCGCCACCTTCAGCCCCCAGTTATCTACCAGTCGTTTGCCGCTCTCGGCAGCGGTGATGATATCCCTTGGCACTTCGGTGCTGCCCGTAGCCGTCTGCTGCTGCGCGGGCGATAGCAGATGAATGAGTTTGATACCCAGATCTTCTTCTTGCCCCAATACCCGCCAGCCGGCGTATTCAGAAGAGGGATACTCCGCGGGGTCTGTGCCTATGAAAATGGGCGTCACCGATAACTGGTTATTGATAAAAGTAAAATTGACAGATAAATGATGCCCTTCCAGTTTAAAGCCCCAGTTGGCATCCGCGGGTTGTCCAAAAAAAGCGAAGTAAAAATTCTTGTGAGACCATAACAATGAATGAATCATTGTATAGGTTTTCTCCTCAATTTCTTTCTTATAGTATAGACTATCATAAAGGCGGTTGAGCAAATCATCCAGGTGCATAACGCTGGTGGCCTTAAGATATCCTTGTGAACTAAGGGCAACAGACAATACACGGTGCACCATTTTGCGTTGTTCTACCGTCATATTACCAATGCTCACCCCTACCCTGGCGCGAAGACCCACCGGCAGGTTATTCCATTGCAGCCTTGCGGTATCACTGAACGATAATGCACCACTTATCTTCTGCATGGGGTTAAAAGAACTAAACAGGAGGGTTGCCGCCTGCTTTATTTCAAGGTTGTAAGCGGGCTGGGCCAGCAGCCGTCCGCTGGTTAAGATTATGAAAAGCAGCAATAACCTGAAGCAATTGTATCTACGCATGGGTTATGTATTAAAAGCAAACAAAGTCGAAATAAAGAAAAATGCTGTTGTCAGCCGCAGGATAAGTAGTTGCAACGCCTCCGGATGAGGTCGCTGGCTACAACTACCATGTGTAAACACAGGACGACAGCGCTTTCATCATCAATCTCCCAATCAAAGCTAGCACTAGAGATAACTCAGCCACCATTTCTCTTTGTGGGCGGTTTTGTAGCGGTCGTACCACCTGCAAAGCGGGTACACTGCTATTACCACGGATAGCCAGACAAGGTAAACAATGCCGAGTGAATAGCCATAGCCTTTTAACGTGGCGGTAAACCAAAGCGGCTCTTTAAGAATCCATACTTTCCAGCTGAAGGTAGTAAAGAGCGGTGCTGCCAGCATGGTAATTAAGTGAATCAGGAATATATGCAGCAGGTAATAGAAGAAGGGCACCCTGCCGTACACAGATACCAGCTTTGTAAAACCATTCTGAATGGTTTCTGTGAGCGATAAAAACATCAATGCCGGCCCCAGCGTCATCAGGGCATACAAAAGGGAGGGCGGATACTTTGTAACTTTCAGGAACGATAAAAAGCTGAAGCTGGCGGTAGACTGGCTGCTCCAGGGAGCGGGGTCTCCGTATACATTAGCAAAGCGGACCAGGATAAACAGCAGGATGGCGCCGATGCCCAGCTGCAATAATATTTTTTTACGCGCGGCCATCGTAAACCGCGGCGTATACAGTTGCCCCAGGCAGTAGCCGAGTGCAATAATACCAATCCACGGAATAATCGGGTACCCCACCAGTACATTCTTTCCCTGCCAGTTAAAAAAGCGTTGGTCATGCAGCAAGGCCCATCCAAAGGCGGGCAGGGTACTGCCATTCACATGTACGGTGTCTAGCAGGTTATGCCCTGCCACCAGCAGGATGCCAATGGCCAGTATAGCTTTAAAGGGCAGGTGAATAAGACCGGCCAGCACTATCATGCTTATGCCCAATGCCCAGATAACAATAAAGTAAATATTGGTAAAAGAAATATCGAAGTTCCAAAGAAAACCAATGAGGGTAAGCTCCAGCAAAATGAGCCAGGCTCCACGGGTAAGCAGAAAAAGCGACAACTGCTTTTTTGTCTTCTTCTGTCCCATAAAAAATGCCGACGTACCGGCCAGCAGCATAAATACAGGTGCGCAAAAATGGGTGATCCATCTTGTAAAAAATAAGGCTACGCTTGTTTTCTGCAGGTCCAGCGGGTCATATAAATAAGCACCGGCGTGAAAATAATCACGCACATGGTCCAGCGCCATTATGATCATTACTGTGCCGCGGAGCAGATCAATGGAAGTAACCCGCGTGCGGACGGGTGTTAGTGTTGGTTGCATATAGGTGGCTTGGTGGGTCTTACAAAATTGCCTGCAAAACTACAGCAATTTTTATGATTGCTGTGCTTGTTTATCTGTTGCGATCATTACATGGAGTTTAAAAAATAAGGCCGGAGTAAACCCGGCCTTATCAAAATGAACACCCTATGTTAGCTTACCACCTGTGCCCGTTGCTTTTGGGGTAATTATCGTTGCCATACCACTGCCCGTCTCTGCCATTACGGTACTTAAGCTGGCTGATTGCAACGGCACGTTGCTGCTCCAGCATGCGCACTTGTTTAGATTTTTCCCACCGACTTAAGCGCCTGTTGCTGGTGACCATCGCAATTCTGTAATCAAACTCCTGGTTAATTTTGCGGATGGCACCACTCTTATTGTTAAATGAATAGCTGTTGCTGCTAACGCCATGGTCGTACCGACCGCTTTGTGCAGATGCAATACCAACGGTTACCACAGTGGCCAATAGTAATGTAAAAATCTTTTTCATAATTGTAATTTTTAAAAAGTTATTCAATGTATATAAGATGGGTAATGGTCAGTTTCGTTTAAAGAGGGTAGTTGCTGTACGTCGCGGCATTTCCGGTATTCGTCGCAGCATTTTGTTGGCGCCTGTAAGAACCATTTTCTCACTGTTGCATTATGCATTAAAACAAGTTGATGATGCACAATACCTCACTACTTTTCATATTGTTAACCATTGCCACGTTGGGTTGCCATGCGCAAAATGCCCCTTACCGGGTAGGTACCCCGTCTGCTGATGGAACAGGTAAATTTTACATGGGGCGAGAGATTGCGCAGGTGATGGGCGCCGGCGGTGGAAGCTGGCTGGAGCGCGATGAGCGCCAGGAAGAAGAAAACACCCAGCTGGCCATTGAAAAGATGCGGCTTCGGCCCAATTTCCAGGTAGCGGATATCGGCGCGGGCACGGGCTACTATAGTTTCCGGATGGCTGCCAAACTGCCGCAGGGCAAGGTTTGGGCGGTGGAGATACAGGATGAGTTTATTCGCTACCTGCAAGAGAGAAAAGCCACCCTGCAGGATGCGGTGGTAAATGTTGTGAAAGGAACGCTTACCTCCCCCAACCTGCCGGAGAACAGCCTGGATTTGGCCATCATGGTAGACGTGTACCATGAGCTCACGTATCCACAGGAAGTATTGCAGGCCATCAGAAAATCACTAAAGCCGGGCGGAAGGCTTTTATTGATAGAGTACCGGGGAGAAGACCCGGCGATAGCCATAAAACCGATTCATAAAACAACCGTGCTGCAGCTAAACCGTGAGCTGGAAGCAAACGGGTTCAGGCTGGCGCTGCGCGACGAGTCATTGCCCATACAGCATTTTTTGATGTATGAAAAAAAACAATGAGGCAAAAACCCTGCGTTATATTCTATCCTCACATATGATGAATTAATGGATGCATTTGTTGTCTTTATTGTCAACTGCAATAACACGTCACCAGTACAAAACAGTTGGCAAATGGCTTTATTTCTCTACAGGCAACTAAATACAAACAGCTCTGCGGAACTCACTAGGCCGTTTTCGCGTGCAAGCGCGAAGTCGCCCTCCATCTGTCTATAACGATATTGTAACCGTTACGTATATGCGCAGATCCGTTTTATGCAGTAAAAGATATACTCCCCTTCTCATTTGACAGCGCTAAAAATTCTGCTATTTTTAAACGCACCCTCACAATGATTGGTTGCAAAATTGGGTATGCATCCAAACTTTACCTTATCCCCTGCAAGCGAGTTTACGCGCAGTACCGGTTTCCATAGTCAATACCATGGTCTGCGGGTACCGGGAGCCACGGTCATCAGCGCCGTGCATCCGGTGATGGGCTCAATGGTATTGCAACAACTACAGGGCAAACAGTACTCGCTCTTCTTCCAGGTATTTGATATCCGTACGCCCTGCACGCTGCTGATGGAGCATCCGCCCTCCTTT
>DATJGC010000491.1:0-6617 GCA_035495345.1 Chitinophagaceae bacterium
TGGGGCGTGGCAACTGCTGCGCTGGTAGTGGAAGGATGCATCATGATGCGTAAGTGCCATATGAATACCTGCCCCGTGGGTGTGGCCACACAGGATCCTGAACTGAGAAAACGGTTTACCGGAGATGCAGATCATGTGGTCAACTTCTTCCGCTTCATGGTAGAAGAACTCCGTGAAATCATGGCTGACCTTGGCTACCGCACGGTGAATGAAATGGTAGGACAGGCAGAGAATCTTGAAGTAAGACCAGACATCAACCACTGGAAATGCAGCAAGCTTGATTTATCGCCCATATTGTACAAAGAACCTGCATCCGCCTATACCGGCATTTACAACCAGGAAACACAGGATCATGGATTAGAGAATGTGCTGGACTGGAAACTGCTGGCCGCAGCAGCACCCGCATTGGAGAAGCAGCAACGGGTAGTAGCGTCGTTCCCAATCCGCAATACAGACAGAACTGCCGGCACCATACTCTCAAACGAAATCACTAAAAAATACAAGGCCGCCGGTTTACCGGAAGATACCATTCACTTTAATTTCACCGGTACCGCGGGGCAAAGCTTTGGCGCTTTTAATACGGCCGGTGTAACATTGGAGCTGGAGGGAGATGCCAATGACTATTTCGGTAAGGGTTTAAGCGGCGCAAGGCTGATCATTTATCCTTCCAGGGAAGCGCGCTTTATACCGGAGAACAACAGCATCATTGGCAACGTGGCCTTTTATGGAGCTACTTCCGGGGAATCATTTATACGCGGTAAAGCGGGAGAAAGATTTGGTGTTCGCAACTCAGGCGCCAACGTAGTGGTAGAAGGGGTGGGTGATCATGGATGTGAATACATGACAGGCGGCACGGTGGTGATACTGGGTGATACGGGTCGGAACTTTGCGGCAGGTATGAGTGGCGGTATTGCGTATGTGTATGATGTGAAAGGAAAATTCAGTGGCAATTGCAATAAGGAGATGGTGGATTTGGATCCGCTGGACCAGGAAGATGCAGCGCAGCTGAATGATATGATCACCAAGCATTACGCTTATACAGACAGCACGGTGGCCAAATTTGTGCTGGATGATTTTGAAAATCAACTCCGCAATTTTATAAAAGTATTTCCGAAAGACTATAAAAAAGTGCTCAGCGAGAAGAAGCAGAAAGTGCAGGCAGGTAAGTAGGCGCTGATGATGGAAAGCAATTTGCAACATAAAAAAACAGGAAGCGATGGGTAAACCAACAGGGTTTATGGAATTTACACGTGAGTTGCCGGCAAAAAAACCAGTGCAGGAGCGGCTCAAACATTACAATGAGTTTATTGAAAGATACTCAGATGAGAAGCTCAACCAGCAGGCCGCACGTTGCATGGATTGTGGCATACCATTTTGCCATAGTGGTTGTCCGCTGGGCAATGTGATACCAGAATTCAATGACGCGGTGTACCAGAAGAACTGGCAGGAGGCGTATGATATTCTTACCTCTACCAATAATTTTCCTGAGTTTACCGGGCGTATTTGTCCGGCCCCCTGTGAAAGTGCCTGTGTACTGGGCATCAATCAACCCGCCATTACCATTGAAGAAATAGAAAAACACATTATTGAGATAGCGTTCGACAAAGGCTTTGTAAAAGCGAGGAAGCCCAATATACGCACGGGTAAAAAGATTGCTGTAATTGGCTCTGGTCCGGCAGGAATGGCTGCCGCCGCACAGCTTAACTATGCAGGGCATAGTGTAACCGTGTATGAGCGTGATGATGCGCCCGGTGGTTTATTACGGTATGTCATACCCGATTTTAAGCTGGAGAAATGGGTGGTAGACAGGAGAATTAAATTGATGGAAGAAGAAGGCGTGGTATTCATCTGCAATGCTAACGTAGGCGTAAACGTTAGTATCAATGACTTGCTGAGAGAGAACCATGCCATTGTGCTGGCAGGAGGCGCTACAGTGCCAAGAGATTTGAAAATCCCCGGCAGAGACATTAAAGGCGTGTATTATGCCATGCAGTTTTTGAAACAGCAGAACAAAAGAAATGCAGGGCGCGATCCTTTTGCGAATGCAACCATTGAAAGCAATATATATCCTGAAGCGTTGATGGCTACAGGCAAGAATGTGGTAGTGATTGGAGGCGGCGATACAGGCAGTGATTGTGTGGGTACTTCTAACCGTCATGGTGCTGCATCCGTAACACAGTTTGAGCTTTTGCCTAAGCCGCCGGAGGGCAGAACACCGTTGATGCCCTGGCCTTCTTACCCGATGACTTTGAAGGTTTCCAGCTCTCACGAGGAAGGCGCGGAGCGGAGATGGGCCGTGGCCACCAAAGAATTTCTGGCAGATGAAAACGGTGCATTGCGTGCACTGAAGATAGTTGACCTTGAGTGGAAGATTGGGCCCGATGGCCGCGCAGCGCAGTTTAGCGAAGTAGCTGGCAGCGAGCGGGAAATACCCTGTGAGCTTACCTTGCTGGCGATGGGTTTTGTACACCCGTTACAGGAAGGACTGCTGACAGAACTGGGCGTGGAGCTGGATGAACGCGGCAATGTAAAAGCCACAGAAAAAGCCTATAAAACAAATATTCCAAGGGTATTTACCGCCGGTGATATGCGCCGCGGACAGAGCCTGGTAGTATGGGCTATCAGCGAGGGGAGAGAATGTGCCCGCAAGGTGGATGAGTTTTTAAACGATGGTGTGTCTATATTAGAAAGTAAAGACGAAAATCTCATGCTGGCCCTGTAAGTAACAATAATTCGAATAATATTATCGGTAAGCCACCTTCGGGTGGCTTTTTTAGGCCTAACATATTACAAATTTTAATAATTCAAAGGTTTAGTCGACTTTTTGCATTATTTCTGTTGACTTCAGACAAATTATTTATCCTCATGTAAGCGCGCTTTTTCAGCGGGCGGCTGTGGATAACCTGATCCTCAGGCTACTACAAGAAAACT
The DNA here is from genome assembly GCA_035495345.1 of Chitinophagaceae bacterium. Taxonomy (GTDB): domain Bacteria; phylum Bacteroidota; class Bacteroidia; order Chitinophagales; family Chitinophagaceae; genus JACMLD01. The sequence goes on from DATJGC010000491.1 coordinate 2,932, forward strand.
TTTTAAACGGGTTTTCAACAATGCGTCATATTATAAATAATTATATACATGTATTTGACTTTTATTCGAGCGTTTTTATTTATTTTAGCTGAATATTATTAAATGTTTACATTTTTCACTATTACTTTAACTAAAAACTAATGCAATGCTAAAACTGACTTTAAAAAAGGTACTGCCGTTTTTCATTTTAGCCGTGGTTTCCATTATGGCTATTTTTGTAAAACCGGATGCTGTCTTCGACGGCTCCAAAGTGTACAGCGGGTCTGATATTTCGTGGATCATTGTAGCCACCGCCCTGGTGTTTATAATGACACCCGGTCTGGCCTTTTTTTATGGAGGCATGGTAAACAGGAAGAACGTTCTTTCTACCATGATCAAAAGTTTTGTTGCAGCCGGTATTGTAAGCATCCTGTGGCTGGTTTGCGGCTTCAGCATGTCGTTCGGTCCTTCTGTGAACGGGGTTATCGGTAATCCCATGACCTTTGCTTTCTTCAAAGGTGTATTTTCTTCCACCCCATGGCCGGGCGGTCCAACCATCCCCATGCCGCTTTTTGCGCTGTTCCAGCTGATGTTTGCTATCATCACCCCAGCGCTGGTAGTGGGTGCGGTGGCAGAACGTGTTCGGTTCACGGCCTATGTATTGTTCATAATCCTCTTCTGCGTTCTAATATATTTCCCTGTAGCACATTGGGCCTGGCATCCAGACGGCTTTCTTGCTAAAATGGGTGTGCTGGACTTTGCCGGTGGTACCGTGGTACACATCACCGCTGGTTGCGCTGCACTTGCAGGTGCCATTGTACTGAAAAGAAGAAAAGCGCATATTGAAAAAATTGAAATGCACCCTGCTAATGTGCCTTACGTACTCATTGGCACCGGTCTGCTCTGGTTTGGCTGGTTTGGTTTCAACGCAGGTTCTGCCCTGGCTGCTAACGACCTGGCTGTTTCTGCTTTTGCTGCTACCAACACGGCTGCTGCTTCTGCAGGTCTTACCTGGATGTTTTTTGATGTAATGCGTGGTAAAAAACCTTCTGTACTCGGTTTCTGTATTGGCGCCGTAGTAGGGTTGGTGGCCATCACCCCGGGCTCAGGCTTTGTAGGTATTGCCAATAGCGCCTTTATCGGTTTTATTGCTGCTATTATTTCTAACCTGGTGTGCGCATGGAAAGCAAAATCTGTGTTGGATGATACGCTGGATGTATTTCCCTGCCATGGTGTAGGTGGTATTGTAGGTATGCTGCTGACCGGTGTATTTGCGCATCATTCCGTAAACAGCCTGGTAGTAGCAGATGGTACCGTTAACCACCAGGGTTTACTCTATGGCGGAGATTTGTTTGGACCACAGTTTAAAGGCATGGCCATTGTGGTTGCTTACAGCTTTGTAGTATCATTCATCATCTTCAAATTCATCAATTTCATTCTTCCATTGCGTGTAAGCGTAGAAGAAGAAGAAATGGGATTGGATGCTTCTCAGCACGATGAAAAATATGTACAGGGTACATTGCTGGTGAAAAACAGCGATTAATCAACCAGTAATTTTCGTTCAAACCATGCCCATGTACAGCATGATGCATGGAAGGGTATTGCTCCAATTAATCAGTAAAAGAAGAAATAGAAGAAAGAGTTCATAATAAAAAAAGGTACGGTTACATGTTCGCTTCTGACCAAGCTCATATAGCCATACCTTTTATTTTAACCTTAAAATCAACTGCAATGTTAAGAAAAATCTCCTTTTCGGCAATGGCATTAACATGCCTGATGAATGCCAGCGCCCAGGATTCCACAAAAACACCCGATCCCGTAAAAACCACTACCATCACAGGTTCCGTAGATGCTTACTATCGATTCAACTTTGCCAACTCAAAAGTAACCGGCAGTTATAATAACCCCACCAGCTTCACCAATTCTCACAATTCTTTTGAGTTGGGCATGGCTTCTATTAAGGTGGCACATTCTTTTGGTAAAATAGGTGCCGTGGCAGATCTGGGTTTTGGTACCCGCGCCAAGGAGTTTTCTTACAATGAAACAGGTATCTCACAGGCAGTAAAACAGGCCTATTTAACCTATGCGCCTTCCAGCCATGTAACTTTTACCATGGGTAAGTTTGCCACGCACGTAGGCTATGAGCTGCTTGATCCTCAGCTGAACCGCAATTATAGCATGAGCTATATGTTCTCTTACGGACCCTTCTCTCACACCGGTCTTAAAATGGATGTGGCCGTTAATGGAAACTTCGGTTTCATGCTGGGCGTTTCTAACCCAACAGATTTTCTTTCTGCCAGCTTCAAAAACAAATCGGTTCTTGCGCAGATACATGCCAATACCACAGACGGCAAGTTTGCAGGTTACCTCAATTATGTAGGAGGAAAAGATACCAGCGGAACACTTAAACAAAACCAGCTGGATTTAACCATCTTAACCAAACTCACCAGCAAGTTCGGCATTGGTTTGAACGCCACAATGAAGAGGGTTGACCCCGACGGTCCTGTAAAAGCCGAGAGCTGGAGTGGTGCGGCCATTTACCTGAATGTTGACCCCACCGAAAAATTCGGGTTCTGTGTAAGAGGTGAGTATTTCAGCGACAAGAAAAACGTTACCGGTTATTTTGGTACCAGCTTGTATGAGCTAACGGCCACGCTTAATATTAAACCAGTGGCAGGACTGATGATCATGCCTGAGTTCCGGTTCGACGGTGCGAAAGATCAATATTTCGTAAAACACGACGGTACCGGCACCAAGAGTACAGCGTCTTTCCTTCTTGCCGCAGTATACAGCTTCTAACCTTTCTGACCATTACTTACGAGTCATATCACCGGCCACCTGTTAAAGGTGCGCCGGTTTTTTTTGCGTAAAAATCAAACGGGAACGAAGAGATGACGAGTACCGAAACAGACAATATATTAATAAAAATTATATGTGTGGTTCTTGCACTTTTTTAATAAAAAATGATCGTTTTTTAGCGTGTATTCTTTATTTTTGATAAGCAAGCAACAAAATAACATATATAATGAATTTTTGTTACTTGTTGTACTGGTGAGATATTCTGGGGATGGGATATAGAACAAAACAGATTCAACTCTTTCATATAGGCAAGCAATCGTTGAGGCCGTCCATTTCCATGGAGGGCCCTTTTTTTTGAGACTGCTTTAATGGTTAATGAGATTTTTGCCGCTGAGGGCCCGATAAAGGCATGAATGGGTTTTTATACTACTTCGCCTTCCAAATCATAGTCAAATGCCCTGGTAATCTTTACCTGTGCAAATTCTCCAATGGGCAGCGCGGTTTTTGAAGCAATCACCACTTCATTGTCTACTTCAACAGAATCGAATTCCGTTCTGCCAAGGTACCTGCCCGCTTCTTTTTTATCGATGATAACTTTAAAGGTTTGTCCCACCTTTTCCTGGTTTTTCTCCAGCGAGATTTCCTGCTGTACTTCCATTATTTCCTGCGCGCGTTGCTCCTTCACCTCTGCCGGAACATCGTCGGCCAGCAGGTGGGCGCTGGTATTCTCTTCATGTGAATATTGAAATATGCCTACTCGGTCGAACCGCTGTTCCTGCAAAAAAGATTTTACGGCGTCTACATCTTCTTCTGTCTCACCGGGGAAGCCCGCAATCAGCGTGGTGCGCAGACAAATGCCGGGTACTTTTTCACGCACGGCAGACAGCAGGTCCGTCATTTCTGCTCTT
>DATJGC010000492.1:0-13282 GCA_035495345.1 Chitinophagaceae bacterium
GCAATACGCTGCTTAATAAGGCAGGAAGCCGTTTGTTGCGTTACTGCTTTTACAACTGTATTGAGGTAGTTGGCGCTGAGCTGTAAGGCGGCTGCATAATCAGCCACCGATTTTTTTGTAGGATACTCCTTCTCCAGCAACTGCTGGAAGCGGGTTACAATATGTACCTGGGCAGACAAACGTTGGGGGATTGGCATAGTTTCCATTGCACGAAACATATGCACAAAGACAATTTTCAGGTACCTGCTGAGTATGGCGTTATTGTATGCACTGCTGCCTTCTGCCTCATTGCACATGGTAGACAAGAGCAGGTGTATAAAATTGCTGGTACTTGCTGAAAGGTTTAGATGGCCCGATGTTGTAAGAAAAGCCACAAAACCCGGATGTTGCAGTAAGGTTGGGTCATAAGAAATGGTTTGTTGCACGGGAGTATTGATATTCACCACGTATCCTTCTTCTTTGTCGTGCGCAGCAAGAGATTGATGGTCGCCGGCGTACAGCCAGTAAATCCTGGAAGATGAAGCAGACTGAATGAAAAAAAGCTGCAGCACAAAGTTCTTATCTCTCATAATTGAAAAAGTGCGCAAATGCGGCGAGCATTTTATTACGTTAACAGGCAAGTTCTTCTTGGAAAAAGGCTGAGTTATCATGGCTTTTTTTAAAGAAGGTAAACACCAATTGCGTGCCGCTGGTCAAAGTATTGCCGCTCAATAAAATGCATAGCGCACCATGATTGCCTGGTCACGTTATTTCGTTGTTTACCGATGCGCTGCTGAAAACCCGTAATTTTAAGAACCGATCAAAAGAACTGGAGTTATCAATGACAAAAACAGCCATCGCTACGCACTTTGCAGAAACACATGCTGAAGCATTATTGCGGCTCTGCAAGGCATTTGCAGATTGCGGGTGCATCAATGACATTGGCAAGCTCCTGGAAGAGCAATTATCACAGGTGCTCCCCTACCAGTCAATTATCTTAACACTTGCGGCAGACAACCAGGCCGGCCTTACGTCGCATCTTTTGTCTGGGAGCGCGGCCATGGCGCAAGGGCTGGACAAGGCAAACGCACACCCAGTGCCGCAGCCGTTACAGGAAGAGGTAAAAACATCGTTCAAACCGATGCTGTTTTTTTTGGAAGCCGTAAAGGAGAGCAATGGCTTCAGCATTCAATCATTGTGCTATAGCCTCGGAAGTAAAACATGCATTGCTTTTCCGTTGCGCGCGCAAAAGAAATACCGCGGTGCATTGTGGATCTACCGTCATGAAGAAGAAAAGTTATCGAAATACCAGATGACTTTTTGCGAAACGGCGGCTGCACTGCTGGCCACTACTATACTAGGTATACAGCAAGCCAGCGAAGCGAATACATCGCCTATTAAAAACAGACTGCCAGGCGCAGCGGCGGAGGAAGAAGGTTTGCTTAGCTCTGCAAAGTATCAAACACTGGAGCAGGAGCTGGTGACGGCAGGTACAAGCGATGCACTGCAGCAACTGCTTCACCTGGTTTCCCAGGTGGCGTATTCAGATAGCACGGTATTACTCTTTGGTGAAACGGGTACCGGCAAGGAGTTGATCGCAAATGCTATTCATGCCGCATCTACCAGGCGCGATAAACCAATGATAAGAGTGAATTGTGCTGCATTACCCGCTAACCTGATAGAGAGTGAATTGTTTGGTCATGAAAAAGGCAGTTTTACCGGCGCCTGGGAACGGCGCATTGGTAAGTTTGAGTTAGCGCATAAAAGTACACTCTTCCTTGATGAGATAGGCGAGTTGCCGATGGAACTGCAGGTAAAACTGCTTCGCGCCATACAGGAAAAAGAAATTGAAAGAGTGGGCGGACGAGATATTATTCGCACCGATGTACGTATTATTGCTGCCACCAATCGCAATCTTCAAATGGAAGTTGCCAACGGCCGGTTCCGGCATGATCTATATTACAGGCTAAATGTATTCCCGATTGCTTTGCCTGCGCTGCGGGATAGAAAAGAAGATATTCCAATACTCGCCGCTTATTTCATGACGCGTATGTCTAAAAAATCTGGCAAGAAAGTAACCAGCATTGCTGCACATGCATTAAAACAATTGATGGACTACCATTGGCCAGGTAATATCCGTGAGCTGGAGCATCTTATAGAAAGGACGGTTTTACTTACCACGGGTGCCGTGATTAAACAAATAGAAATGCCAAGCACCAACAAAAAAGATGCATGGCAGGGTATATCCAACGGCGCAGTAAAAACAATCCATGAAATGGAGCGCGAATACATTTTATCAGTACTTGAAATAACAAACGGGAAAATTCACGGCGCTGGCGGAGCAGCAGAATTATTAAAAATACCGGCAACCACGCTTTCCTCAAAAATGCAGAAGCTGGGCATTAAAAAAATGCACCGCTAAGAAAATTGTACACTCCGCGTTGTAGTGATGTGAAGTTGCAAAGAGCCCCTATTTTTTTATTCTTTTTTGATTGAAAACGCTCACCCAAATAACTGCAGTGGCAAATGGCTACGCTACGCTAAAAAACTATTCCGTTGAGCACAGCGGTTTATCGGCCCATCACCAGTAACAGGCCATTGTCGTCCACCCAATCAATTACCTGTGCCGTTCAATAATCCGGGGGCTGTTCCATTCTGTCAATACAATAGCTTGTAAAAACAACTATAGCATAAAACCAAGCGATATGCCAAAACAATGGATCCTTCTCTTCTTTGTCCTTGTCTCTGCGGCTGGCAGCGCCCAAATCATCTACGCAATAAAAGATGTTACCATTGTAGATGTAGAGCGAGGTACCCTCCTCAAAAAAAAGTCGGTGCTGGTACAGGGAAACAAAATACTTTCCATCGGCAACGGTAACAACATACCCATCAATGCAGTGCTGCTGAACGGCAACGGAAAATACCTGCTACCCGGCCTGTGGGACATGCACACACATACCTTACGTAAAGCAAGACTCAGTAATTTCTTCCCTTTGTTTGTTGCCAATGGCGTTACAGGCATCCGGGATATGGCCAGTGATATGCCGCTGCCTGAGATCAGGCAATTGCAAAAAGATATAGATGCGGGCACCGTTCTGGGTCCAAGGCTTGGCTGTTATACAGGCAGAATCTTCGATGGGCCGCCGCAGCCCGATACCTTGTTGTTTACCTACCCGGCAGATACTACCGCTGCCCGAAAAAAAGTTCAATCGCACGCAGCACAGGGCGCCTCGTTTATTAAAGTCTACAATATGCTTTCGCCGGATATTTATTTTGCTATTGCCGACGAATGCAAAAAGAACAATATCCCCTTTGAAGGACATGTACCCTTTGCGCTTACCGCCAGCACGGCTTCGCGTAGCGGCCAACGCAGCATTGAGCATCTATCTGATTTGCTGATTTCTGTATCGGCCGATGAAGATGTCATTAGGAAACAACTGGCCGGTGCAACACCCATGAATGCTATTCAAAGCAGCAAGAAAAGGATGGAAGTAAACTTTGACGCCGCTAAAAATTACAGTCCGGCAAAAGCAACTGCCTTATTCACACTCTTTGCGCGCAATGAAACCTGGCAATGCCCTACGCTTATTAACCTGCAAATCACTTCTACACGGGGGTATATTCCATTATTAATGAGCGATGCCCGGATCAAATATTTCTCAAAGGCTTTACAGGAAAACTGGAAAAGATCACTTGGCAGTCGCCTCACCGGCGATTCATTACAGCGTGCCCTGTTCTTCAGGCAATCATTACGACTGGTGCTGGAAATGAAGAAAGCAGGCGTGCCCCTACTGGCGGGAACCGATTTGTCGAGCAGTTTTCAAATGCCGGGCTTTAGCCTGCACGATGAGCTGGCGCTGATGGTGGAAGCCGGCCTTTCGCCCCCTGAAGCATTGCAAACGGCCACCATTAACCCCGCCAGGTTCCTGCACCTGGAGCATGCACTGGGAAGCATTGCCACGGGCAAGCTGGCCGATCTTCTGTTGCTGGATGCAAATCCCTTAGAAGATATTACAAACGTAAAGAAAATAGCGGCGGTGTTTGTCAACGGCCGCCTTTTGCAACGCGGTGATTTGGATGCGCTATTGCAGCAAGTAGCAACCGAAGTGCAACAGATGAATGCTGCGCAGCCATAAATGCCGGCATAATAGCGCGCCTTACAAGGCGTAAGGAGCAGGAGGCAAATCCTTCTCTATGAATAAAATCAATCTTCGCACCCCACAAATAATATTGGCCATCACCCTTAGATGATGGCCAATACCTGGCAGCATTGCCGTTTAATGAAACTATTACTTAATTGGCTACAATGATTTGCTCAGTTTGTTCGCTTTGCCCATTACTGGCATGCACAAAATACACACCATTGGCCACCGACTGCAGGTTCATGCCAATAATACCCGCATTGGCACCAAACCGTTGTTGTTGCACCACCCGGCCGGATGCATCTGTAACCTGAATAAGGTAAGCCTTGTTATCAGCAGGCATCTGCAAATGAAGGACACCGCGCACCGGGTTGCCAAGAATTTTTATGGCAGTAACCGGCCTGCCAATGCTGGCCGTTCTTATTACTGAATAAATACTTTGCCCGTTGGCATCGGTTTGCATGATGCGGTAATAATTCTTACCACTCATTGGCTGCCTGTCTGTATAAGCATACCGCTGCTCGCTGCCCTGTATCGGTTGCGGCGCAATGGTTGCCAGGTTATCCCATTGATCAATGCCATTGGCAGAACGCTGCACCGTAAAATGATCATTGTCCTGGTTGGGAATCACTGTCCACGTAAGATTCACTACATCATTCTTAGCAGCTGCTTCAAACGAAATGAATTCTACCGGTAGTGAAACGGCGGCAGCTTCCATTCTGTAAACGGCTACTGAAGATGCGCGGACAGGTACATTGACTGCTGTAGCGCCAGTACTGGTGTAAGTGATATTGGTAAACAGATCACGCAATTGAAGGTTGTTCTGTATGGTAACCTGTTGTGCAGCATCTGTAAGGTTGGCTATTACCATATACTTTGTACCATCTGCACCGGTTAGTACAAAGGCCTTGCAATGAGCATTGGTTTGCGGCCATTTATCAACCGTTACTCCTTTTGAACCGGTGGCCATGGGTGTTAATACAGTAAGGTGAGATTGCCCTGCTTCTGCATTTACTTTTATCCATTGCTGGGTGCTGCCCCAGCTGCGGGGTACCCTGTCTATTTTACCAACGGTTTTCTCAAAGCTGATATTAGCTTCCGGCAAAAGGAAGTCCGTTTGCATGGTCATACCTGTTTTATTACTACAGATAGCACGCGGTATGCCGGTGGTATTTGTTATTTCAGGCGTCTTTGTGAGATAGTGAAGGTTATTGGTAGTTTTGTAAGCAGATTCAACATAATCATAAACAACATACATTTCAACCGGGTCTTTCAAAACAGCCATCGACCTGTAATACTTATCGGCAAATTTTTTATCCAGCGGTGTGATATCCAGCTTTACAAAATCCATTTCTTTCGACAACAGGTTCTCCTTGTAAATATTATCGCCATTTTGTAAGCCATTCATTGGTTCGCCGGCATCATTTTTAAATACCACCAGGTTCTGCGCCTGGGTAGAACGCACCCATGCCATCCCTTCGCGGTCAGTATAGGCCGCTACACCCGGATGCACCATCAGTGGTGTACGGCGACTGAACAGACTGAAAGCACCGGCATCATTGTGTACATGGCTAAACCCCCTTGCAGATGCGCGAACAATAAAATAACTTTCATCAGGTTTATTAAAGTGATTGCGCGATACAAAGAAGCCTGATTTTTTCTTAACAATGGAAGGCACTGCATAATCAGGATCCTGGTGACTCTTCAGGTCAAGCATCGGCGCCCAGATGCCATAAAAAAACATTGGCCGGCCGCCTCTCTCCCAGGTAACGTACAGCAGCTTTGTTAAGGCCGGATCCATTGTTGCAAACTGGTAAGCACCGGAAGAAAGCACGTTGAGATCGCTGCTCGTCCAGGCTGCATCACCCATGGCAGGTGATTCTGAATGACCAGATTCAAGATCATCTGGTGCAGAAGCCAGCAAGGCATAATTTTTTACAATGGCCAGGTAGCGTTTGTCGTTTATAATCAGTTTCTGTTGCTTGAAAGATGGATCAGCCGCTTTTTTCAGGCGTTCATAATTGACTTGTGCCTGGGCAAACAAAGAAAAACACCGGATGGCAACATTCATGTAGCGGGGCGCTTCACGCCAGGTGCTATCAAAACGTGTTGAAAAATCCAGCATTTTATTCATTCTTGATAACACATAAGCATAACGCCGGGCCGCGTTTGGATTGTCCGGAAAAAGAAATACGCCGGAGTAAGCAAGACCCATTAAACCATCCAGTGAGCGGTTATTATTAGGAACTTCAATATACCCGGGCACATCAAATTTCTGCGCAATGCGCTCACATGAATCTGCAAGGGCAGCACGCTCCTGGTCTGTAAAATACCTGTTGTCATCGATGATGAACTCCAGGGGAATAATCCATTCCTGCATACGACGCCCCCAATTAAACGCGGCATTACCGTCATCTTGATCCATCTGGAGCCTTGTCTTTAAGAGACTCTTGTATGATTTTTCTTTGATGGCCAGCGCCGCTTTTGGGTCATCTTCTATAAGATATCGTAAGACATCTGTCAGTTCAGTTTTTTTGTACCAGGCCGCAAAAACTGGATCGGTGGTAAGTTTTGTACGCATTGCATCAATCTGCGTTTGGCTATACATCAACCAGGGATGAGGTGGTAATTTCTGCTGCCCCCAGGATGAAGTGTACGGCAGTAAGGAGCATGCAAAAAGCACCAGCGCAAGAACGTTTCGTTTCATAAAGTTTAGTGTTGTCTGCAAAGCTGCACCTTGCTTTTTTTATATTGTGTAGACAACCAACTAAATTTTATTGGCCCGATGCTGAATTAAAAAAACGCAGTATAAATAAAATATATGTTATACACTTTTACATAGGATAGATTTAAAGTTGAGGCTTAACCCCGTCAGGTTCCAGCTGCCCTGCGGCAGCCGGAACCTGGGGTTAGTGGAAGCCGGGTTATACTATTTTTAACATATGAATGAAGATCTGTAGCTGATTTCCGCTTTAATTAATAATAAATGGTAATGTTAAGTGTTGCCCATCTATTGATAAGAGTGCGTAGTATGTGCCGGTTCTCACGCCACTGAGGTGCACTGCTGTTGTATTGTTGATGATACGGCCGGCATAAACAGCCACACCCAATGCGTTCACAATCCTGATGTCTACCGGTTTTGACGGTAAACCTGCAACAAAAATGGTAAAGTTTCCATCAGAAGGGTTGGGTGCCAGTTTCACTCGAAGGCTGTCTGCTATTGTAAATCCACCCGCGGGCAGGTAAAAGTAGTTGGCAGACTTTGCTGTACAACCCGCGGTATTGCTGGCAACCACTGCAAAACTGCCTGCACCCACCGGTTTAAAAACATTATCGGTGGCATTACTGATTACCTGGTCGTTTTGCAGCCATTGATACGCCAATCCATGGGCACCTGTGCTTAGTAATTGACCTTCCGCCTCGCTAATGACAGGCGTTGGCACATGCATCGCCCTGATCTTTATTGTTTTTTCAGCAGTTACCGTGCACATGCTGGCGCTTACTGTAAGGTCAATATCATCCTCAATAAAAATAGAAGGCTGGTTGTAATGTTGTTGTACTGTTGCAACGGGTGCAGACCACAGGTAGTTGGCCAGTGGGTCCTGTGCTGCAAACTGGAAGCTTGTGCCTGCACAAACACTGGTGTCTGCAGGCAGTTGCAATACGGGCGGTGTATTTTCTATGGTAACCGCCTGCACAGATTGAATGGTTAGGCCATTTGTGTTGGTAACGGCCAGGCTCACCTGGTAAGTACCCTCTTTGTTATACCAATGATGGGGATTCGTCTCGGTGGAGGTATTGCCATCGCCAAAATTCCATAGTCTACTCAGCACTGGCGCAGCAAGATCCAACAGTTTTGTCTGATCCTGAAAACTTACCCGCACCGGCAAACACCTGCCTTTTATAATATGCTGTTGCTGCACATCCATTGGTGCTTCCAGGCTTACACGTATGGTATCCCTTGCGCTGCAGCCGTCTTTTGTTAGTTCAAGCCAGTAGTTTCCCGCCGTTGCCACTTCAATTTGCGCTGACGTTTCACCGGTAGACCAATAGTATTTATCAGCTGGCTGGTTAGCGGCCAGGGAAATCTTCTTTCCTTCAAACCCAACAATATCTTGGCCCAGGTTTACCACGGGGTTCCGGCTGGTAACAACGATGTCTTTCTGCAGCTTCGTGCTATTGCCCAGGTCATCGGCAATGGTTAATGTTACCATATAATGCCCGTCTGCTGCATACTGGTGCGCAGCGTTTTGTAACGTTGAACTTGTTCCGTCTCCAAAATCCCAATGCCAGGTACTGATGGCTGAGCAAGCCGTTGATTGATCAGTAAATTGTACAGCCACCGGAAGGCAGGTCTTTTCAGGAATACTGTAGGTAAATTCTTCGCTAAACGCGGGTACCAACGCAACGGTTACGGTATCTGCCAGCACGCAACCGTTATTGTTAACAGTTACTATATAATCACCCGGAGAAGTAGCCGCAATGGTTTGTGTGGTGGCGCCGGTGCTCCAGGTATACGTGGCGCCAGCATTTTTTGCATCCAATATGGCCGCAGTACCCGTGCAGATGGTTTGGTCTGGCCCAAGATCTACAGTTGCTGTACTTCCTGTTATTGTCACTGTCTTTGTTCTTACTGCGTAAACAGTGCCGTTGCTTTTGTACAGGGTGATGCGCACCTCGTAGTTGCCGCTGCTGGAATAGGTATGTGATGGTCTCTCACTTATAGCACTGCTGCCATCGCCAAACTCCCAGAGGGGCAAAGCAAACTCACCACAAATAGAAATGGGTCGTTTAAAACTAAGCGTGGCCGGCACGCAGGCAGACAATACATCCCACGAAAAATCGGTATCCAGTTCTTTACCAAAACTTACTTTTACTACTGCTTCGGCACTGCATCCGTTTGCAGCCACTGTAACCTTATAGCTGCCCGATGTTCTTACCCGTATTTCACTACTGGTTTCGCCGGTGTTCCAGCTATACGTAGCACCTGCAAAGGCACCTGCGTTTAGCAGCACCGGGTTGTCTGTGCATTCTGTTATCTTATTGCCAAGATTAATTTCCGGCGATCTCTTGCTTACGCTGATATCCTTTTCAGCGGTATAGGTTTTGCCTGTTGCATCTGTTACCTGCAGGATAATATGATACTTGCCGTTCTTTTGAAAAACATGGGTGGTGTTAGCGCCACTGCCTGATTGGCCATCGCCAAAATCCCATTGCCAGTCTGTAGCCCCGGCGCTGCACAGTGTGGTCTTGTCGGCAAACTGTACTTCCCTTGATTCGCAATCTCCTGCCCGTTGTTCTGCAGTAAAATCTGCAGTACCGCCCGGCTTAAAATGTAGCACAATTTCATCATGCCCGGTGCAGCCATTGCTGGTTACATCTACTGCATACACCCCCGACGCAGTGGGGTGAATTTGCTGTGAGGTTTCGCCGGTGCTCCAGCTATAGTTGCTACCGCCATTGCCTGCATCTAACGAAACCGCGGTTCCTTCACAGATATCCATGTCTGCGCCCAGGTTTACCTGCGGTGATGCATTAGCCGCAATATTGACCAGTTTATTCTTGGCCGTATAATTGCCGAGGTTATCTCTTATTCTCAGCCTTACTGTATAGCGGCCATTGGTTGTAAAGTTGTGCACGGGGTTACGTTCTGTACTGCTGCTGCCATCGCCAAAATCCCAGGCCCAGCTTTGAATTTCCACACCGCAGGAGGCAGACATATCAGTAAAAGAAACAGCCTGCGGAAGACAGGTACCGCTTGCCTGCCATTTATAATCTGGAGCTAAGGCAGGAATTACCTTTATAGTTACGGTATCACGCGCTGAACCATTGACATTGGTCACCTTCACCCAAAAATCACCGGCATAGTCTACCAGAATGGTCTGGCTTACCTCACCCGTGCTCCACAAGTATTGCGCACCCGGGTTACCGGCATCCAGTTTAATAACGCTGTTAGAACAAATGGTGCGGTCTTCCCCCAGGTTTACCAAGGGCAGATCAGCAGTTATGCCTAGCGGTTGATTTGATGCTTCCTGTCGGGACAACCGTACCGCAGACCGGTGGTTGTGTTTCCGGTTGCCGTCAGCAGCCAGGAGCGACTGCAGAGAACATACAAGCAAAAGGATGCTTGCTGCATAGAGTAGAATGGTTTTCATATATCGGATTTAGTATAAGAAACTATACAGTTAGCAGGATTTCTAATTCGATAAAGGCTATTGGATAATTTTTGCAAACGTCTTTTTGTTACTGGTCCTGCACAATACCAAACAAACTGTTTACTGCTCACAAGAAACTAACAATTTTGTAAAGTTTTTTTATTACTTGATAACTGAAGTAATTGCAGCAACGAATGAGCTGTTTTCTTTTCGGATAGATAGAACCTACGGCGTTATTTTCTTCCATACAAATTCAATGGATGCACCGTCCATCAAGGCTTGCAAAGAATATTCCTGTATTATAAAAAAAGAGACTGCCTCCCAATGGAGACAGCCTCAACGATCCATGTTCCCTTATTTTTTCCGTACACTTGCTATAAGCTACAATCTAACGTTTGATAATTTTACCACTGTACAAGACCCTGCTGCCGGCTTCCAATTTTAGAATATACACACCATTAGCTTGTGCGGGCAATGGATGTATTGTTTGGGTGTTTGGTCCGGCCTGCAGGTTCCAGGGTGTTCTTGAAACCACCCTTCCGTCTGCACTGTATATCACTATGCTGGCAGCAAGATTACCGCTAGCCTGGTAGCGTATATTGATCTCTTCCGTAAAAGGATTGGGGGCCACTAATACCTGCGTTGCCGCAATACTGCCATTATTAATGCCGATAACGGGCGAATAAGTGGCACTGCCTCCGGCAGACAATAACTGCAGCCTGTAATAGGTGAGCCTGGCCAGGGGTTGCCTGTCTGTAAAGTTGTACTGGTTTACATGCTCAGCTTTTTGGAACTTGCCGATATCAGTAAACTGTATACCGTCTGCACTGCTTTGTAAAATAAAGGCCTGCAGCCCGGCTGCATCATCGGTTTTCCAGGTAAGGAAGTTGCCCGCATTTTTCTGGTAGCCTGAAAAATCAAGCAGCGTAACAGGAAGTACAGTACATTGATCATTCAGCGCATAGCTTGATTGAACAGAAGTACAGCCCGCCGCCACCGAGAGATCCACGGTATAGCTTCCATAATCCGTTGCGCTCACAGGGTTAATGGTATAGGTAGAGTCATTCACGCCGGATGATACAACAACACCGCCCTTCTTCCAAACATAAATGCCCCCGGCAAGTGATAGTGCTTTTAAAGTTACACTGTTACCGGCACAGGCAATGCCGCTAATGGCTACAGTACCCGGCACCAGTTCTCTTATTGTTACCGCGTTGCTGGCGGAGTTGCCACAGGCATCGCGTACGCGCATCTGCACAATCTCATCTTTTGGCAAACCATAGAAGTCAGGATTGTTTTGCAGTGGTCTTGTGATATTGTTTGGATAGCTGCCGGTAATCTCATACAATATTTCAGGGTAACCGCCTTTTACATTCAATTGTACTGAGTAATTAGAGGTAATGGTAGGGTCGCAGGCAAAAGAAGTACTGTTATAAAGTATCGGTTGTTCATAGGGCAATACATCCAGTGTATCAAAATAACCTGCTGTACAGAAAGACCCAAAGGTTTTGATGATGTACCTGCCCACCCCCACATTGGTAATCTTAACGGTATCATCCTGTTTAAAGAAGTAATGGTCCGGCACAAGGAAGCCCGCGGGCCCGGTTGCGTTCGCTACCGGCGTAATGGTACCGGTTACCAGGCTGGCCGTGAAGCGCAGATCGGCTTTATTAATACATAAAGGCACTACTTCATTCCAGCGGTGAATGGTGGTGTTGGTGAAGGTATACGGGCCTACGGTATTGCTATTACCACATTCATCCGTAAACCTGAAATACAGGGTACGGTCTACCGGAAGGCTGTCTGCCAGCACCATATAGGGATGGAGTTCATAAAAGGTTACCGTCTTTAGCACCGTACCTGATACAGACAAGACGCTGTCTACAACTTCCATGGTGATAGGCAGCGGTAAATCATAGTTTTCCCTGAGCAGTATATTGCCATATTGTTCATTGCAGTAGTTGGCCAGCAGCGAAGATCTCGGTAGCGTAAACACATCGCCCACTGTAAAATCAGAAATGCCGACGCGTCCGCATTCATCGCCTACAGAAAAGCAGTAATGCCCGTATGGCAAATCATTGAAGATGCCTGAACTTGTTTGTCCAACCAGCGAAACATCCGGTGCACAGGTAATGGTGAAAAGGGGATTCTTGCCTACATTGATAAGATCCTTTTTTAAATCTATTGAAAAACCTATACAGGTCTTCTTTACGATTGCCTCCCTTACATTGTACCCCAGTTTATATTTGATAGCTTCAATAGTTACAAATTGTGTCATTACATTTCCGCAGAGATCGCTGAAGAAGATGGTACAGGTATCACGTTTGATCGGCAGAAGGATGGGATTTACAAATGGCAGGTTATTGACGAATACGCCATTATCATCGTAATAGCCAAAACTAAAGCCGGTATAGTCTGTCAGCAGCTGGCCCTGGTTGTTAAAAAGATAGGTATAGACCTGAACCGTATCACAGGCAATACGGGTGGAGAGATAAGCATCGAAATTATAGGTAGATCTTGTGTTGGCAATAGAAATATCACGGGTCTGGAAATTGCCGCATGAATCATACGCCCGAACGGTATAAACACCTGCAGGCAGCTGATCAAAAATGCCGGTGGTATTGGATGCCTGAAAGGCCGCTGGCGAAAGCAACTCGTATTTGTAACCGCTACTATAAGGACGGCCCTTGGAGGCGGAAAGTTGAATACGGCCGTCTGCTGTGGCGCTACCACATTGTGTATTGTCTGATGTAGAAAAGTTAAGCTGCATGGGTACGTAATTACCACCTACGTTTACAGGAATCACCCTTCTGCATTGTAATGCGCCTCTTGTTAAATCCACAGCTATCTGGTAATTGCCCGAAGGAAGCGCACCAAAAAAGTTGCTAGACTGTTGGTGATTAAGCTGCGATGCAGGAAAAAGCGGTGGCGCCTGAATGATTGACTAGTTCAGCGTACTTCCTCCCGGTGCAGTGAGTGATGCAAATACGGTGATAGAACCCGAGG
>DATJGC010000493.1:0-8204 GCA_035495345.1 Chitinophagaceae bacterium
GATAATTTATAGTGAACAGCGCCGGTTAATTTGTAGTTGACGGTGTTTTCATTCACGGTCTGGTTTTCATCGTACCCCGTGCGTGATACATTCATGGCGCGTCCACCGTTCAGCGTATCCAGGAAGCCTTTTAAAAACGGCGCCTGTGCAGACAGCCCGGGAAAAACATTGGCGCGGATATCTACCGTGGTCTCATCGCCATAAACATTTATACCATCGTAATTAGGGTCTGTGGCCCTGTCTCCCTGGATGATTTTTCCATTGGTACCCGTGCGGGAATAATTTCGTTTATCATAGCCCAGCCAGTCTTTAGCGGCCACCAGTTCCATCCCAATTTTAAACGCCAGCCGGTCAGATATTTTTTCGGCCCATCTTACAGACCAGTTATGGTAGGGCGACAAGCTGCGAAACCGCGCATCCGTATTCATGATACCCTCTTTTACCTGGAAAGAAAGACCCTGGTACTTAAAAGGGTTTTTGCTGCTGATAAGAATGGTACCATTCATACCGCCGGGGCCATACAATGCAGAAGAGGCACCGGGTAATAATTCTATATTGTCTACATCCAGCTCTGTCAAACCAACAACGCCGCCCACAGAGAAGTTGAGGCCGGGCGCCTGGTTATCCATACCATCTACCAATTGGTTAAGACGGGTATTACCGCTGGCAATGAAGCCACGCGTGCTGGGTGTTTTAAAGGTAAGAGAAGAGGTCACCACATCTACGCCCTTCAGCGTAGAGAGCACATCATAATAAGAAGCCGCGGGCGCGTTGCGGATATTGGCCGCGCTCACTCTTTCAATGGAGACCGGAGATTCCAGTATGCGTTGCGGCACCCTGCTGGCAGACACCACTACTTCCGCACCCAGCGTTGAAGCAGGTACTACTTCTACCTGCACGGGCGCAGAAAGGCTGGTAACAGACACTTCCTTTGGTTCAAAACCAATGGATGAGACCACCAGCGTCAGCGGAAGGCTGGCATTGGTGGTTAACCTGAAATCTCCTTTTTCATTGGTGAAGGTGCCGGTGGGCGATCCTTTTACGGTAACCGATACGGCAGGAACAGCTTCCTGGGTACTGCTGTTTTTTACGTTGCCCGTTATTGTGATAGACTGCCCATTACCGGCAAGCGACAGCAAGGCAGCAATCAGCATCAACGCGAGATAGCGATGGCTTTTTTTCATAATGGCATTTTTGGTGAATCGATTGGTAAGCAAAGTACAATTTGTATTATTTCCCTGCAAAAATTTAATTTGTGCACAAACGCGCTGCTGCTGTTGATATTTTAAATGAAGGGATACCAGCGCCGCGCGTAATTTCGTCCCCATGTCAACCTTTCAATTTCCCGGACAAACAGCTTTTTACAGCGGCAAGGTCAGAGACGTATATACAATTAATGATCAGTGGCTGGTGATGATTGCTTCTGACCGTATTTCTGCATTTGATGTAATACTTCCAAGAACCATACCCTTTAAAGGACAGGTACTAAATCAAATCGCTGCTTATATGCTGCAAGCCACCGCAGATATTTGTCCCAACTGGCTTACCGTAGTACCCGCACCCAATGTCTCCATCGGAAAAAAATGTGTGCCGTTTAAAATTGAAATGGTGGTACGCGGTAATCTTACCGGTCATGCCTGGCGTACCTACCAGGCAGGCAAAAGAACATTGTGCGGTGTTGCCTTACCGGAAGGGTTAAAGGAAAATGATTACTTCCCCACTCCTATCATTACACCCTCTACCAAGGCATCTGAAGGTCACGATGAAGACATCAGTGCCGAAGACATCATTGCCACCGGCCTGGCCACACCCGCAGAGTGGGCCATATTGCAGCAATACAGCCTGCAGTTGTTTGAACGCGGTAAGGCCATCGCCGCCAGGCAGGGACTGATACTCGTAGACACCAAGTATGAGTTTGGAAAAATAGGTGATGCTATATACCTGATGGACGAGATACATACGCCAGATTCTTCCCGTTATTTTTATGCTGATGGCTTTGAAGCGCGCCAGGCCGCCGGAGAAAAACAACAGCAGCTAAGCAAGGAGTTTGTGCGTGAATGGCTGATTGCAAACAATTTTATGGGCAAAGCAGGCCAGCAGGTGCCCGAAATGAGCGATGAATGGATCAACAGCATCAGCAAAAGATATATTGAACTCTATGAAAAAGTAATTGGTAAAAAATTTGAGCCGATGCCCCTGAGCAACGAAACCACGTTTGAAAAAATTACTTCCGCACTTGCCGCACTGTAAGCTGGCACGTCCATTTGCACTAATTGAACTAACCGTACCACAGCCTCATGACAAACTTATTAAGCCCGGAAGAATATGAAAGTAGCCTGGTTGAACCCATGACGGATATCACCGGTCTTCCCAATACCGCCGCAGCTATCTGGCCCTATGTGGAGGAACTGGTACAGCAAGCGCTGTTACCCGCCGCCGTGGCTGCTGAAAAGAAAGTAGAAATGGTGTACCGTAACGGCAATAACAGCTTTCACCACGTGCTGCTGCCTACCGGTAATGCCAATACGTTTATTGTATTACTCACTGACCCTGCAACGCAAACCATCCGCGGGCATTACCCGCTCAACCTGAATGAAGTCTACGGCATAGAATAAGATAACCCCTTTTAACCGCCCCGGTACTTAGTCCTGGCCAACTGTTTTTCCCTATCTTTAATGCCCTTCAAATTAAATGAAGCCTGCATATGAAATCATTGATGACCGCTCTCCTGCTCTTGCTGGTAAGCGCAGCGTTTGCACAACACAGTTACCTGCTCATCGGCACTTATACCAATGGCAAAAGCGAAGGCATTTATGTGTACGACTTTAACAGCAGCAATGGCAAAGGCGTCTACAAAAGCAAAATAAAAGCGGTTAACCCTTCTTTCCTGGCCGTATCACCCACCAAGCAATACGTTTATGCAGCGTTTGAAGATGGCAATGGCAAGGGCAGCGTGGGTGCCTACCGTTTCAATAAAAAGGACGGCAGTCTTAGCTTTATAAACCAACAGTCTTCCGGGGGCGATAATCCCTGTTATGTGGCAGAAGATAAAACCGGCAAGTGGGTAACGGTGGCCAACTACAGCGGCGGCAGCCTGGCCGTGTTTCCGGTAAAGGGTAACGGCGCGCTGGGTGCCAGTACACAGCTGATACAGCATAACGGCAGCAGTGTAAATAAACAGCGCCAGGAAAAAGCGCATGTGCATTGCACGTATTTTTCTGCAGACAACAAATACCTTTTTGTACCAGACCTGGGCATGGACAAGCTGATGCTGTATACATTCAACAGCAGGACCGGCGCGTTGAAGGAAGCAACTCCTGCCTATCTTGCCTCACCAGACAGCGGCGGACCGCGCCATATCACGTTTTCACCCAACCAGCAATATGCTTACCTGATGGAAGAATTAAAAGGCACCGTGGTGGTATACCGCTACCAGCAGGGAAAGCTTACCCAGGTGCAAACCATCAGCGCTGCCGCCCCGGGTTTCCAGGGGTTTATGGGTAGTGCGGATATTCATACCAGTGCAGACGGAAAATTTTTGTATTGCAGCAACCGCGGTGATGCCAATACTATCAGCATCTTTAAAATTAATGCAACCAACGGCAAACTGACCGCAGTGGGACAGCAATCTACCCTTGGCATTGCACCACGCAATTTTAGCCTAGACCCCAGCGGCAATTATCTGCTGGTGGCCAATCAGAACAGCGACAATATTGTTGTATTTAAAAGGAATAAAATTACCGGCCTGCTTACCGACAGTGGTGAACGCATTGAAGTGGGCAACCCCGTTTGCCTGATATGGATTGCACAATAATTAATAATTGTGCGCTACACACAGGCCAGCGCCGGCTGTCTTACACTATTTCTTTTGGAGATGGATAGCTGGTAGCCTGGGCAGTGGGCTGCTACTCTTTCTGTTTCTTTGATAATTCCGCTTCCTGTTTTTCTTTAATGGAAGGCCGCAACCTTTTGCGAGATTTATTGAACACCATCATTCCCTTATCAATACCTTTTCTTAAGGCCTTCTGATCTTCTTCCGGCAGGTTATACACTTGCTGGCAGGCTTCGCTGCAGCAGCCATCATACTTAGCCGCGCACTGCGGGCATTGTATAAAAAGAAGGTGGCAGCCATTGTTGCGGCAATTGGTATGGTTGTCTGCCGGTTGCCCGCACTGGTGGCATTTGGCAATAATATCTTCTGTGATGCGCTCCCCCAGCCTGTCGTCAAACACAAAGTTTTTGCCAATGAACCGGCTATCTAGCTGTGCTTCCTTTAACTGTTGTGCATAATTGATGATGCCTCCTTCCAGGTGAAATACATTCTTGAATCCATTGTGCAGCATGTACGCACTGGCTTTCTCGCAACGGATGCCGCCGGTACAGTACATGATAATGTTCTTGTCTTTCTCTTCCTGCAGCATTTCTACCGCCATGGGCAGTTGCTCACGAAAAGTATCGCTCGGAATTTCTACGGCGCGTTCAAAATGACCTACCTCGTACTCATAATGATTGCGCATGTCTACCACAATGGTGTTGCTGTCGTTCAGCAATTCATTCATCTGCTGCGCATTTACATACCTGCCTTTTCTTTCCATGCTAAAGCCTGCATCTGTAATACCATCGGCCACAATCTTATCACGCACTTTTATTTTAAGTACCCAGAAGGATTTGCCATCATCATCCACGGCAATATTTAACCGGATGCCATTCAGCGCCGGTATCGAATACAAATGGGCCTTAAATTTTTCAAAATTGCCGGAGGGTACACTTACCTGTGCGTTGATGCCCTCATGCGCCACATAGATTCGCCCAAAGACTGCCAGGGCAGCCAACGCGCTGTACAGCTCATCACGAAAAACTTTTGGATCCGCAATAGGAAAATAGTGATAAAAAGAAAGCGTGGTTCTTGGCTCCTGCTCCTGGTTAAGGCGCTCCTTCAGTTCTTTTTGTGAAACACGGTTATGTAGTACTGCCATTGTAATTGAAATTGTAAAGACAGTCGCCTGGTAGACAAATTACTGTTGCCTGCAAAGATACAAAGGGCCGGCAAACCTGGCAAGCAGCCTCGTACCATGCAATGACGCCAAGGCATCTAACCACGCAATAAGCCCCTGCGGCAGTCCTTGCTGCCCCTTTTACCTGGTGCGGATGCTACCGCCCAGCAGGCCACCAAAACCCACGCGCACACCCACCTGCCCCGTATTGCCATTGAGGTAAGAAGCTACCAGGTCTACCCTGAAGAGTTTGAAGATGTTCTCCAGCCCGCCAAATACTTCCACGTAATTGTTGCTGGTATTTACATAAAACGCGTTGGACCCAGCCACCAGGTGCCAGTTTAAGCGGCGGAACAGCGGTATCTTATTGGTCAGCAACCCGTTGAAATGGTGCTCTACATGGCCCACGCTGTAGAATGATGCCGTGGTGCTATTAGCATAGTAAGGCGCCAGCTGAAAGCTATTGACGTACTCGCCTGCATACAATACCTGGTTGCCATTGAAATGCTGGTAATCCTGGATAAACAGCTTGCGTGTATTGAGAAAACCGCCAATGCTGAACCTGTATTTAAGAAAGCCCAGCAGCTTAAAATTTTTATCATCCCACACAGAGAATTTCCATTTATCATAGTTTACATCACTGCCCAGCCAGTCTTGTATGCCTTTGTAATAACTCAGAGCAAAAGTGGGATACTTTGAACCTACCGCCATCTTACCGCGCGGAAACTGCACATATTTCTGCCCGGGTTTATACTGCAATACCAGGCCGGCAATCAATGCCTGGTGCCGTTGAAATTGCGCGGGAATTTTTTCAAAGGGATAATTGGGGGTAAACAGCCTGTCTTCCTTTTTAAAGATTGAGTAATTGCTGGTATTATCCAACGGAAGCCGGTCTTCATACAGCAGGTTAGCGGCGATCCGCAGATCACTGTCGAACCGTTTGTTCCATGCAATACTACCGTAGTAATTTTCATAGAGCTTCATATAGTTGCGCCTGAAAAGCAACGTATAAATGGTATTGAAAAGCGGTGTTATCGGATTCTCCTGGTTAAACTGGCTGATGCGCTTACCACCGGATAATGTCCAGCTGGTGCGCGAAGAATTGCCGCCCAATCCGTCTGCATCGCGGTTAAACACACGTTTGCTAAAAACCAGACTGGCCCATGCATTCAAATGCGTATTACTAAACCCGTACCTGATATGCGGTGTAAAAATCACCTGGTGCCCCCCGCGCGATAAGCCCTTTCTAAACGAGGCTTCTGCGTTAATGGCTACACCTTCCACCGTATTGTAATGAAGGTTCTTTAGCAGGGGCTGCCAGCTGTAAGAAAAGGGATGGTCTGGGTTAAAATTAGACCTGGTATAACCCGTCCACAGCAATTTTTTAACCGACACCTGCCCCTGTTTTTTGCGCAATGAATCAATGGTATGTTTTGAGCGGGCAGAATCATGCTCGGCTAAAAAAGCGCTGTCCTTAATGCGGTAGTTGCTGGCCTCTTCCGGCTCCAGCTGTACGGGCCGCACAGAATCCCAATACTGCCGGGTCTTTTTATTGGCCGCCGTATCATAGGCCATTACCACGTTGTTGAAATATTTTTTGGAGAACTGCGGGTTGGCATCGTACTTATTGTAAACGTTGATGAAATTGCCAATAGCATCAAACCCAAAAATGTTAAAGGTGAAATAGATATTCTGGTCTTTTGTCTCCCAGATATTGTTACCGATGGGTACATGAATCTGTTTGATGATCAGCGTATCCAGTATCTGCAATTGCGATTCTTTTAGCAACATGAGATCCAGGCTGTGAATGCGCCAGTCGCCCTCCGTAATATTAATGGTACCTGAAAACAGCGGTTCATACTTGCGCCGTGGTATCACCTTTATCTGGTTAATTTCTTTTCCATCTTCAAAAAAAGACCCCAGGTATTTATACCGGTAATAACTAAGCGCACCGTCTGCAATAGGAGAAATAAAGCCACGCGGACTCAGCTGCTGCATGGCAAATACATTTACGTTGTTGTTATAGAAATTGGTAAACGTGGGAAAGTTAAAACCAAACCCGTTTGAGCCGCTCTCCCTGCCGGATAATACCTCCAGTTTTACCTTACCCGGTTTTTTAGATGCTATCTTGGTGAGCGATTCAGACAGGTATATGATACCCTTGCCGGCAGAATCTACGCCCATGTCTTTTCTGTCTGCCTCTTCAATTTTTTTACCCAGTATCTTTTTGGGAACTTTCCTGGTGCGGATAAGGGTCTTGATGTAAGCCTCACAGGTAAATGAGTCGAGGGGTTCTACATAATCTTTTTTCTTTTTGATGGCATTGCGGATAATCTCATACGCAGGGTCTTCGGCACCCGCGCGCACCACTACTTCTTTCATGGTGGTTTGCTGCAAGAGCAATTGAAAATTGAGCTCTGTTGATTCGTTGCCTACCGTAACAGGCTTCTCCTGCCTTGTATAACCCACATGCTGGCAGGTAATGGTATAATTGCCGGGCTCCAGGTCAAGAAAAAATTTGCCGCGGTTATTGGCGGTGGTGCCAAGGGTGCTCCCCTTTACAAATACAGAGGCATAGGGCAGCGGCTCGCCTTTCTCATCTGTAACGGTACCGGTTATGCGCCCCGCATGCGCCAGGCTGTAACTAAACAATAATAAAAAAAGTACCGGTAAATTTTTTCTCATAAACATGCGCTGAACGTCAAAAATACCTTGCAAAAACAATATGCGGGGCTGTAGCAGTAAAAATGAATGACTGCCAGCTCATTTTAACTTTTTGTTGCCGGGTGCAGTACCCAGAGTCCTTTGCAGGAATACCAGCGCAGCTTTTCATTAACAGATAAACTGCCTGCGGCGATGCATGATTTGTAGTTGTTCAACTACGCAGGGCTGATGAAAAGAATGACCCCAGATAGACAGTATGCTCTATTTTTTAAGGCGATGCATTGATGTTACTTTGTAGCAGCAAACAAGCAATATCCAATTCTTATAAAAAACACAGCCCCCACCCTACACCTAACCGTCTGGTACATGAGCACCGGAACAGGTTTATGATATAATGCTGCTAACAGCCCCTTACCCCCCGTATAACTTGTAGAATTCCCTGACCCGTTGATCCATTCCGTAGAAAGAACCCATCGGTACACTTTGAAAACTACATCACTTGGTTAAGGTTTTGATGAAAAGGGCCCTTCGAGGCCCTTTATTTTT
>DATJGC010000494.1:0-14084 GCA_035495345.1 Chitinophagaceae bacterium
TTCTGGACGGTGCGGCACCGGGTAGTTTGCCAGACAGCTTTAGGGGTACCGCCATCAACATTACCGGTGGCCATAATATCACATTGCGGCACCTGTCTGCCAAAGGGTATAAGGTAGCCCTGATGGCAAAGAATGTGAGCGGACTGGTGATAGAGCAATGTGATTTCAGCTATAATTACCGCCAGCACCTGAACAGTACGCAGCAGAAGGAAGACCTGAGCGATTGGATGAGCTATCACCACAATGAAAACGATGAATGGCTGCGGTACGGGGCGGCTATGTACCTGCGTAGCTGTCCTGCTGCGCGCGTGCACAATAACAAAGTAAACGGCGGCCAGTGTGCATTGATGCTAACCCAATGCGATAACGGCATGTTTTATAACAATGATTTTTCTTTTAACTCAGGCATTGGCATTGGTATGTACCGCAGCAGCAATAATAAGGTGATGTACAACCGGCTGGATTTTAACGTGCGCGGTCATAGCGAGGGTGTGTACAACCGCGGACAGGATGCGGCCGCCATACTGGTATTTGAACAATGCAATAACAATGTGTTTGCGTATAACAGTGCCACGCATTCTGGCGACGGATTTTTTTTATGGGCCGGACAAACCACCATGGACAAGGCCACCGGCGGCTGCAATAATAACCTGGTGCTGGCCAATGATTTTTCTTTTGCGCCTACCAATGGCATTGAAGTAACCTTTAGCAGCAACCAACTCTTTGGCAACCTGCTCCGCGGCTGCGATAACGGTATCTGGGCCGGCTATAGTTACCAAACCAGCATTTACGGCAACCAGTTTGAAAAAAACAATGTGGGCATTGCCATAGAACATGGACAGCAAAACGAAATACTCTTCAACACTTTTCATGAAGATAAAACGGCCATCAGGTTGTGGGCCAACAAGCAGTCCCCGCCTTCCTGGGGATATGCGGCCAAAAAAGATACGCGCAGCATGAATTACCTGGTGGCAGGTAACGGTTTTAAAGGAAATGCCATTGCGCTGTCAGCGGCTTACACAGACCGGCTGCGGATGGGCCTGAATGAATATGAAAACTGCAATACCCGTTTGCTGGCCGGAGCTGAGCTTACCCGGCTGGATACCGCATGGAATGCTAAAGACAGTCTAACGGCCAGGTCTAACCGGGAAGTCAGCACCGGCATCCCAGACAGCATTCACCCCGTGTTTTCCGGCAGAAGCACCCTGGCCAAACGTGATCGGGCTGCCATTAAAATGACAGAGTGGGGGCCCTATGATTTCAGGTCTCCGCTTATCTGGAACCTTCGCCCCGCCAGCAATTCGGACACTTTGCGTTTGGAAGTGATTGGTCCGGCAGGGCAGTGGCGACTGGCCAGCTACCGCGGCCTCAGAAATATCTCCGTTACCCATGGTGTGATGCCTACGCTGATGACGGCTATAAGAACCAATAAGAAAGGCGAAGATGTTTTTATTGAACTTATCTACACGGGGCGCGCCTTCATCAACCCCTTTGGTAAAAAAATTGCGGCCGGGCAGCGCTACCGTTTTTTTTATCGCAACAACCTGCTGCCCGCCAACTGGAAGGTAAACTGGTATGGATTTGACAGCCTCCACAACCCCCTGCGCGATACGGCTTTTTTAGTGCCATTACTGCAGCAGCCGCCCTTGCAGACAGACAGTACAAGGCAGCTGGACTATGCCTGGTGGAGCGGCATCGGGGCAGACAAGCAACAGCAATTTGTGACGGTGGCGGAAACCGACCTGAATTTCCCCCCTGGCGAGTATATACTGGCAGCCACCTGGGAAGATGCCATCAGGGTGTACGCAGACGGTAAACTTGTACTGGATGAATGGACACCCGCCGCCCATCCTTATGATGAAAGCCTGCACCGTGAGTCGCCCGTAAAACTTGCGGGCAGGCACCATTTGCGGGTGGTACAGGCCAATGCTGGCGGTTTTGCCACGCTCATTATTAAGATCAAAAAGAAATAACTTAGCAGATTTAAATGCCGTTTGTACTGCATGCAGTTTGATTATCACATATTATCTGCCATTGCCCTGGGTATTGCTTTGAGCGCCTGCTGTGGTTTCCGCATATTTATTCCCATGCTGGCGGGTTCGGTGGCCGCCTTTAATCACTGGATGGCGGTACCGGCAGACATGCAATGGATGGGCAGCTGGCCGGCCATCATTTGTTTTGCCACCGCGGCCGTGGTAGAAGTGGGCGCTTATTATTTCCCGTTTCTTGATAATATTTTGGATGCAATTGCAGCACCGCTGGCCATTGCCGCCGGTACGGTGCTGGCCTTTGCTTTTCTGCCGGGGGCCGATAATGAGCCGCTGCTCCGCTGGGTTACTGCCCTGCTGGCGGGCGGCGCAACGGCGGGCACCATCCATGCCGGTACCGGGCTGCTGCGTTTGTTTTCTACAAAGGCCACGCTGGGCACAGGCAACCCTGTGATTGCCACCGGTGAAAATGCGGCGGCCATTGCCGGCTCGGTGGCCAGTTTTTTTATTCCGGTAGTAATTGCGCTGATTCTGTTGCTGGTGGTAGGCTGGATAATTGTGACCACACTGCGCCGCTTCGTCAATAAAAAGCCGATTGTGTAGGCTTCCTGCCCCGCCAAAAAGCCTTTGAGACGGCTGAATTGGCTTTTTTTGCAATAAGTTGGTCGATAAGGGCAAAAAAACAATAAAAATTCTTTGTCCGTTACCCGCAGACCGTTACCTTTGCATCCCCAATTAAAAACTGGCTTTTACGTATGTCCCAACGAATCAGAATCAAATTACAGTCTTACGATCACAACCTGGTAGACAAATCTGCCGAGAAAATCGTAAAAACTGTGCGCAGTACCGGCGCTGTGGTAACCGGACCTATTCCGTTACCTACGCACAAGAAGATTTTTACCGTATTGCGTTCGCCACACGTTAATAAAAAGGCGCGTGAACAGTTCCAGTTAAGCACCCACAAACGCTTACTTGATATTTATACATCGAGTTCAAGAACGGTGGATGCGCTGAGCAAGCTTGATTTGCCATCAGGCGTGGAAGTGGAAATCAAAGCATAACCGGCGGGTCTTTGGGGACCGCCAGGCAGCAACAATGCTTATAAATTAGTTCTTACAACATATTCCGCCATCTCTCAATCCGGTGCCTGCACGGGAGAAAAGAGCTCTGGTATTTAATTCTTCCCGGTGTAATGCCGGGAGGCACATATAAACAAGCCGTTCAGGGTTTGTTTACTGCTGGTACTTCCCGAAAAAGGAAAAGGTCAGTAGGTAAACGGGGATTGAAATCCAGCTGGTGACAGACCGGCACTGGATTGTCTCTTGAACCATACGGCGCAAACTGTATAAAGATGATAGGTATTATCGGAAAGAAAATTGGGATGACAAGCGTCTTTGGTCCTGATGGCAAACAAACTGCATGTACAATTATTGAAGCAGGCCCCAACGTTGTAACACAGGTTAAAACAAAGGAAACGGATGGCTACAGCGCTATCCAGGTAGGTTTCGGCGATAAGAAAGAAAAGCATACTACTGCAGCCGAAAAGAATCACTTCGCTAAGGCAAATACTCCCGCCAAGAAGATTACACGCGAGTTCCGCGATTATTCAATAGAAAAGAATGTAGGTGAGACCATCACTGTAGACGTTTTCACAGAAGGTGAAAAGGTAAGCGTGGTAGGTACTACCAAAGGAAAGGGTTTCCAGGGTGTTGTAAAACGCCACGGTTTCCATGGTGTGGGTGAACAGTCTCACGGTCAGCATGACCGTCAGCGTGCCCCGGGTTCATTGGGTAACTCCTCTGATGCTGCCCGTGTAATGAAGGGTATGCGTATGGCTGGCCGTATGGGTACAGACAGGGTTAAAATGAAAGGATTGAAGGTGATGAAAATATTTGCTGATAAAAATTACATTCTTATCAGCGGTTCTGTACCGGGCCATATCGGTTCTATTGTATATATCACCAAGTAACAACCACTATTTAATTGAATTACGATGCAAGTAGATGTAATAGACATAAAAGGTAATAAGACAGGTCGTTCAGTAGAATTGCCTGATGACATCTTTGGTGTAGAACCCAATAACCATGTTATTTACCTGGCTGTAAAACAATACCTGGCTGCACAAAGACAGGGAACGCATAAGGTGAAGACCCGTATGGAAGTAAAGGGATCTTCAAAGAAACTGCACAAGCAAAAAGGTACGGGCGGTGCACGTAAGGGTAACCTGCGTAACCCATTGTATAAAGGTGGTGGTACCATCTTCGGACCAAAACCCCATAGCTGGGATTTTAAATTGAACCGCAAAGTAAAAGACCTTGCAAAAATTTCTGCCCTTTCTCACAAGGCTAAGGAAAATGCCATTGTGGTGTTGGAAGAAGTTAGCATGGACAAACCAAGCACCAAGCAGTTTGCCGGTATACTGAAAGCGTTGAAGCTGGATGGCAAGAAAACATTGTTTGTGTCACCAGAGTTCAATGATAACCTGTACCTGAGTCTTCGCAATATTATTTCAGTAGGTGGAAGTCTGTTGTCAGATATCAACACCAATGATATTGTAAACGCCAATGTACTGGTATTGACAGAAAACGCAGCCAAAGTTTTTTCAGAAGAAGCTGTTGAAGCCGTTGCATAATTAATAACAGAACTAAATTAAAAAGAGATGAGACTCTCTGAAGTTTTAATAAAGCCCATTTTGACAGAGAAAGCCAATGCCCAGCAGGAAAAACTGCGCCGCTACGCTTTCAAAGTAAACAGAAGGGCCAACAAGTTAGAGATTAAAAAAGCTGTTGAAGGTTTTTACGGTGTAACAGTGATTGATGTTAATACAGCGGTGATTCCCGGCAAAAGCAAAACCAGGTTTACAAAGGCCGGTTATGTAAAAGGACAGAAACCTGCTTATAAAAAAGCCCTGGTAACTGTATCAGAAGGTGAATCAATAGACCTCTACGCAGCAGTATAACAAACAGTAATTAACTATAGCCCCGGAGCTGAAAATTCCGGAAATAAAAAAATACACAATGGCACTGAAGAAATACAAACCAATGACCGCCGGCACCCGCTGGAGAATTGGCAACGCGTATGCTGAGATCACTTCTGATACGCCGGAAAAAAGCCTGCTTGAAAAAGTGAAGTCTACCGCCGGTAGAAACGTGCAGGGTAGAAGGGCAATGCGTTACATGGGTGGTGGTCATAAAAGAATGTACCGCCTGATAGATTTCAAGAGAGATAAGAAAGACATACCTGCCACTGTTGCAAGTATTGAATATGATCCGTACCGCACAGCATTCATCGCCCTGCTGGTATATGCAGATGGTGAAAAGCGTTATATCCTGGCCCCCCAGGGTTTACAGGTAGGCGGCACCGTTATAAGCGGAGACAGCGTAGCGCCTGAAATTGGCAACGCTTTACAATTGAAGAACATGCCCCTGGGTACCATGGTGCACAATATTGAAATGCAACCTACACAGGGTGGTAAAATAGCCCGCAGCGCCGGTTCATCTGCGCAGCTGAGCAACAAGGAAGAAAAGTACGGTGTATTAAAAATGCCGAGCGGTGAGTTAAGAAAGGTGTTGATCAATTGTTTTGCTACCGTAGGGGTGGTAAGCAATAGCGACCATAGCCTGCAGAGCATGGGTAAAGCCGGTCGTAACCGTTGGAGAGGTATTAAGCCAAGAAACCGTGGTGTTGCCATGAACCCTGTAGATCACCCGATGGGTGGTGGTGAAGGTAAGGCATCCGGTGGCCAGCCCCGCAGCAGGAACGGTCAGTACTCAAGAGGTCTTAAAACACGTACCAAAGGAAAGGGAAGCGATAAGCTGATCATCCAGCGGAAAGACGGAAAGAAGATTTCTAAATAAGCAACCAGCAGAGGAAGAAAGAGGAAAAGCGGTTGTGCATCACCGGTTCAGTAAAAAAAGATTTTGATAGTGGAATATTCAAACGCCACATTTTCAAATATTCAAATTTAAACAATGGGTCGTTCAATTAAAAAAGGTCCTTACGTAGCAGAACATCTTGAAAAAAAGGTGTTGGCCGTAAACGAAGGAAAATCAAAGAAAGGTGTTATTAAAACCTGGAGCCGCCGTTCTACCATTACGCCTGATTTTGTAGGCCATACACTGGCGGTACACAACGGTAATAAATTTATACCCGTGTACGTAACGGAGTTCATGGTGGGCCATAAGCTGGGAGAATTTGCACCCACCCGTAATTTTAAAGGACACTCAAGCAAAAAAATCGCATAAACCGTGCAACGCAGGTGGCGGTGGCGCATGAAAATGCTCTACCGTAACTGGCGGAAGACGACAAAGACTATAACAATGGAAGCTGTAGCAAAACTTAGAAATTATCCCACATCACCACGCAAAATGCGTTTGCTGGCAGATGCGATACGCGGACTGAACGTTGAGAAAGCAATTGCCTTTTTGGAATTTCACCCGCAGCATTCATCTACCCCTTTACGCAAGCTGGTATTGTCTGCCATCAATAACTGGAAACAGAAGAATGAGAATGGCGACGAAGGTGGTTTGGTAGTAAAGACCATTTTTGTAGATGGCGCAAGAACTTTGAAACGTATGCGTCCCGCGCCGCAGGGCCGTGGTTACCGTGTACGCAAGCGCAGCAACCATGTTACCGTGATTGTAGACAGTAAAGTAACAGAAGAAATAAAAACAAAATAACTAATCAACTAATAAAACGGATATGGGTCAAAAAACAAATCCTATTGGTAACAGGTTAGGCATCATCCGCGGATGGGAAAGCAACTGGTACGCAAGCAGAAAAGACTTCTCTTCCAGGCTGATTGAGGACACGAAGATCCGTACGTACCTGACGGCGCGTATCAATAAAGGAGGCATCTCCAAAATTGTTATCGAGCGTACGCTGGGTAAGTTAATCATCACCATCCACACGTCTAAGCCAGGTATCATCATAGGTAAAGGCGGCGGTGAGGTAGACCGTATCAAGGAAGAATTGAAGAAACTGACTGGTAAGGATGATGTACAGATCAATATTCTTGAAATACGCCGTCCTGAACTGGATGCCATGATTGTGGCTGACACCATTGCCAAGCAGATTGAAAACCGCATCAACTTCAAAAGGGCTATCAAGATGGCCATTGCCTCTGCTTTGCGCATGGGTGCTGAAGGTATCAAGGTAAAGGCCAGCGGTCGTTTGGGCGGTGCTGAAATTGCACGTTCTGAAGAAATCAAACAGGGTCGTACACCATTACACACCCTGCGTATGGATATAGATTATGCCAACGTGTTTGCACTTACCGTGTATGGCAAGATTGGTATTAAGGTATGGATTTGTAAGGGCGAGATTCTGACCAAGCGTGATTTGAACCCCAATTTCGTAAGCGGTAAGAATGAAGGACCAGGTGGTCCCGGCGGAGAAAGAAGGCCAGACAGGAGAGATGACCGTCCAGACAGAAGAGATGACAGGAGAGGTGGTGGAGACAGGAGGCCGGCAGGCGGCGGTGGCAGGGGCCCCGGCGGACCAGGTGCTGGCGGCAGAAGGAGCTAAGCGCAGATTATACCATTATTCAAAGAGTAATAAATATTAGGGCAGGAGCAACCGCTCAGGCTCAAAGCTAAAAGCTTTAAAGATGTTACAACCGAAAAGAACAAAGCACAGGAAGTCTCAGAAGATGCCGGTAAAGGGAAATGCCAAAAGAGGCACTACGCTGGCCTTTGGTTCCTTTGGCCTGAAGGCACTGGACACCGTGCATATGACCGAGCGCCAGATTGAAGCAGCCCGTCAGGCAATGACGCGTGCTATGAAACGTGAGGGAAGCGTTTGGATCAGAATATTCCCTGATAAGCCCGTTACCGCCAAACCCGCCGAAGTACGTATGGGTAAAGGTAAAGGTAACCCGGAAGGTTGGGCTGCCGTGGTAAAGCCAGGCCGTATCCTGTTTGAAGCAGATGGTGTTTCAGCGGCTACTGCCAAAGAAGCCATGTTGCTGGCAGCACAGAAGCTTCCCATCAAAACGCGGTTTGTAACCCGCCGCGATGTGGATGAATAAGAAATAAGAAAGGAAATGAGTGAGAACGGAGTGTTGTAAGGATATCATTTTCACAATAGCAAATACTCAAAAAAGTAAAAATGTCCAAGAGAATTGATTTTGTAAAAAGTATTGCAGGCCTGAGTGATGCAGAAATCAGCGCCCGCATAAAGGAAGATCAGCTGAGGCTGAAAAAACTTGAATTTGCGCATACCATTTCTCCGCTGGAGAACCCGATGAGTATACGTGATCTGAGAAAAGATATCGCACGTTTGCATACTGCATTAAAGAAAAAGCAACTCGGTTTTTAATAACTATATAACCAGGGATTATCATGGAAGAAAGAAATTTGCGCAAAACAAGGATAGGTGTTGTAACCAGTAACAAAATGACGAAGACCGTCACTGTTGCGGTGGAAAGAAAAGTAAAACACCCTATCTATGGAAAGTTCGTTAAAAAGACGACCAAGTTTCATGCGCACGATGAAAAAAACGAATGCAGTATTGGTGATACTGTGAAGATAATGGAGACCCGTCCGCTCAGCAAGACTAAGCGCTGGAGACTGGTGGAAGTGGTAGAAAAAGTGAAATAATACGGCCGTGCACCGGCTATGTCCGGGCCCGGTATTCTGAACAGATAAATTGTTAATTGCTATCGCCCGCTACCCGCGGCCAATAGCTCAAAGCTTAAAAAATGATTCAGCAGGAAAGCAGATTGAACGTAGCTGATAACAGTGGTGCTAAAGAAGTACTATGTATACGCGTTCTTGGCAACAGCGGACAGGACTATGCCGGCATTGGTGATAAGATTGTGGTAACTGTAAAAGATGCATTGCCTGCAGGTGGTATCAAAAAAGGTACAGTAACAAAGGCAGTTATTGTTCGTACCAAAAAGAAATTACGCCGCAAAGACGGTTCCTATATCCGCTTTGATGATAACGCCGTTGTGCTGCTCAACCCGGCTGATGAGCCCCGCGGTACACGTATTTTTGGACCCGTGGCCAGGGAACTGCGTGATAAAGGTTATATGAAGATCATTTCATTGGCACCAGAAGTATTGTAAGAAAACTGTTGTGCCGCGGCTTGCGGGGCAACCGGTTTCCTAAAAGATAATTGTTTACTGTTATAGCCCGGCGCTATAACGCAAAGTGAAAAAAATGAGTAACAGATTCAAAGCAAAATTCAGCATTAAGAAAGGGGATTCGGTAGTGGTTATTACCGGAGATGATAAAGACGTTAAAAAGCCCCGTAAAGTGCTTGAACTGTATCCTGAAGAAGGAAAGCTGCTGGTAGAAGGTGCCAATATCATAACCAAACACACCAAGCCTTCTGCACAGAATACAAAGGGTGGTATTGTGAAGAAAGAAGCGAAGATCCATATCAGCAACGTAATGCTGTGGGATGCCAAGAAGGGTGTGGCCACTAAAGTAAAACGCAGCAGGGAAACCGGTAAGCTGGTTCGTATCTCAAAGAAATCAGGCGAGATCATAAAATAAATATCCGGCGTGGCTGCCCGCAGCACCCGCCTCAAAGATTATATAAACGCTCCGCCGGTGCAAACCGGTGATGGCTAAAAGCAACAAACAATGAGTACTACAAAATATTCTCCCAGGCTGGCAGACAAATACAAGAAAGATGTTGTGCCCGCCCTGCAGAAACGCTTCAGTTATAAAAGTGTAATGCAGGTGCCCAGGTTGGAAAAAATCTGTCTTAACCGTGGTGTTAACGGTGCTGTGAATGATAAAAAGCTGATTGATATTGCGCTTGATGAAATGACGCAGATCACCGGCCAGAAAGCAGTTGCCACCATGAGTAAAAAAGATATCTCCAACTTTAAGCTGCGTAAGAATATGCCCATTGGTACAAGGGTAACCCTGCGTGGTGAAAAGATGTATGAGTTTCTTGACAGGTTCATCTCTACCGCACTGCCCCGTGTACGTGACTTTAAAGGCGTAAATGAAAAATCATTTGATGGCCGCGGTAATTATACCCTGGGCATCACTGAGCAAATCATTTTCCCTGAAATTGATATCGATAAGGTAAATAAAATCACCGGTATGGATATCACCTTTGTAACCACCGCCGGCACCAACGAAGAAGCTTACGAGCTGCTGAAAGAACTGGGTATGCCGTTCAGGAATGCAAAGAAGGAAGCAGAAGCTTAAGAGAGAGATATTAGTACCAAGTACTAAGTGCTGAATACAAAATATAAAATACTAAATAATAAGAAATGGCAAAAACATCCGTGATAGCCAGGCAGAAAAAAAGAGAAGTATTGGTGGCGCAGTATGCTGAGAAAAGAGCAGCACTGAAGGCAGCCGGTGACTATAAAGCACTGGACGCTTTGCCAAAGAATGCTTCGCCTGTACGTTTAAAGAACCGTTGCCAGTTAACCGGCCGGCCAAGGGGTTATATACGCTACTTTGGTTTAAGTCGTGTGTCTTTCAGAGACATGGCACTGAACGGAAAGATACCCGGTGTTAGAAAAGCAAGCTGGTAAGCCGGAACCGCAGCGCAGAGATATCATAGGATATCGCATTGTAAATAATTTTATAAACTATCAATTCCAGATAAACAATGGTAACTGATCCTATTGCAGACTTTTTGACGAGAATCCGTAACGCACAGATGGCTAATCACCGTATTGTGGAAATACCGGCTTCTAATTTGAAAAAGCGCTTAACAGAAATTTTGTACGAAAAAGGCTATATCCTCAAGTACAAATTTGAAGATGATAACAAACAGGGTGTGATAAAGATTGCGTTGAAGTATGACCCTACTACCAAAGAACCCGCCATCAAAACATTGGAAAGAATCAGCCGTCCCGGTCTGCGTACTTATGCAAAACCAGCTGATTTCTCACGTGTGAAGAACGGACTTGGCGTGGCTATTCTGTCTACTTCAAAAGGTGTGATGACAGACAAGGAAGCGAAATTACAGAATGTGGGCGGCGAAGTGCTTTGCCAAATTTATTAATCAATAGGCCGTTGTGTGACAATTAAGCGCTTACTATACAGTGCTGACCACTGCAACAGGTATCAACATTTATTCATTCTCAAATAGAAATTATTATGAGTCGTATAGGAAAAAAGCCAGTAACCGTTCCGGGTGGCGTAACAGTATCCGTAGGTGCTGACAATGTAGTAACTGTAAAGGGCCCCAAGGGTGAACTGAAACAGTCTGTGGATCGTGATATTAAAGTGGAAGTGAAAGACGGTAACGTTGAGTTTGGCCGGCCAACAGACCAGATCAGGCATAAAGCCCTGCATGGTTTGTACCGCTCACTGGTAAACAACATGGTGAAAGGCGTAACAGACGGTTACAAGAAGAACCTGGAACTGGTAGGGGTGGGTTACAAAGCCGCTAACCAGGGTAATACACTGGATCTTGCACTGGGTTACTCTCACAATATCATCTTTGAAGTGCCCAAGGAAATTAAAGTGGCTACTGCCCAGGAAAAAGGACAGAACCCCACTATTACACTGGAAGGTGCAGACAAGCAATTACTGGGCGCAGTAGCCGCCAAGATACGCAGCCTCCGCAAACCAGAACCGTACAAGGGTAAGGGTGTTAAGTTTGCAGGTGAAGTATTGCGTCGTAAAGCAGGTAAGGCTGCAGGTAAATAACCTGTTGCTGCAAAAGCATCAAGGTCTTTTGCTCTCCCTTTACCGAAGTATAATAACAATCAATTTTCTCCTGGCAGCATCAGGAGCTAAAAATAGAAATCATGGACACTAAAGTTGTAAGAAGACAAAAAATCAGGTTTGGTATTCGTAAAAAGATAGTGGGCACTGCGCAAAAACCCCGCTTGTCTGTTTTCAGAAGCAATGCCGAGATTTATGTTCAGCTGATTGATGATGCAAACGGAACCACACTGGCCGCTGCTTCTTCAAGAGATAAGGACATTGCTGCACAGAAAGTAGCTAAATCTGAGAAAAGCAAAATGGTGGGTGCTGCCATTGCAAGAAAGGCCATTGACCTTGGATTGCAGGATGTAGTGTTTGACAGGGGCGGTAATCTCTACCACGGCAGGGTAAAAGCGGTGGCAGAAGCTGCAAGAGAAGCCGGACTTAAATTCTAATTCAAATTTTAACTTGAAATAATGTCAGAAGTAATTTTAAACAAAGTTAAAGCAGGTGACCTGGAACTGAAAGAGAAAGTGGTGTCCATCAACCGCGTGGTAAAGACAACAAAGGGCGGTCGTGCCTTCAGTTTCTCTGCCCTGGTAATTGTTGGTAATGGCGCTGGTGTGGTAGGTCATGGCCTCGGTAAAGCAAAGGAAGTACAGGAAGCTATTACAAAAGGCATTGAAGACGCCAAGAAGAACCTGATAAAGGTGCCTGTAATGAAGGGAACCATACCTCACGACCAGCTGGCAAAAGAGGGTGCTGCTAAAGTACTTATCCGCCCTGCTGCTCATGGTACCGGTGTAATTGCCGGAGGTTCTATGCGCGCCGTGCTGGAAAGCGCTGGTGTAACAGACGTGCTGGCCAAGTCTTTAGGTTCTGCTAACCCGCACAACGTGGTAAAGGCTACTTTTAAAGCCCTGGCCATGCTGCGTGAGCCTATCAATATTGCCAAAACAAGAAATATCTCTTTGAAGAAAGTTTTTAACGGATAATAACGGCCATTCAACGCAGAAAGCAGGTTGCTTTTTACTTTGCAAAGCCGCTAACTCTTACAAGCATGAAAAAAATTAGAATAACACTGGTTAAAAGCCCTATCGACAGGCCGGAGCGTCAGAAACTGACCCTTAAAGCCCTGGGTCTGGGTAAATTGAATTCTACCAAGGAAGTGGAAGCCAGTGTGCAGATACTGGGTATGGTACGTAAAGTAAACCACCTGGTTACCGTAGAAGAACTGGCGTAAGCAACGGCAGACTGCCACCTGGCAACCAGCCGGGTAGATGATACACCATATCAAGCATCTACCACTTACAAAGCCTATTTATAACGCGAGGGGAAATAACCCCGTTAAGTAAAAATTAATACAATGAAACTACATGAATTAAGGCCTGCAAAAGGCGCAACGCACAAAAAGAAAAGAATCGGTCGTGGTGAAGCATCCGGTAAGGGTGGTACTTCTACAAAAGGTAATAAGGGTGGACAGAGCCGTGCAGGTTACTCAAGCAAGTTTGCACATGAAGGTGGCCAGATGCCCATTCAGCGTCGTTTGCCAAAACGCGGTTTTAAAAACAACGACCGTATAGAATTTAAAGTCTTCAACCTGGGTCAGATCGACCAGCTGGTAGAAAAATATGGCCTGAAAGAATTTTCACTGGAAGCCCTCTACATCAATAACCTCATCAACCAGACAGACAGTGTTAAGATCCTGGGTAATGGTGAACTTAAAAGCAAGATCGCCTTTAAGGTAAATGCCATCAGCGCTAAGGCAAAAACTGCACTTGAGGCTGCCGGTGCTACACTGGAGATTGTAAAGTAATTTTCAGTAACTTGTGTGACGCATTTTTAGAACGGCGTCTTTTTTGTCAGGCTCATTTTTAAATATTAGCCATCTGTGAAGAAACTCATACAAACACTCAAAAATATCTGGAGCATCGCAGAGCTGAAGAGCAAAATCCTGGTAACGCTTTCGTTGCTGCTGATTTATCGCTTTGGTTCTCACATTGTGCTGCCAGGTCTTGATCCTAATAAAATTGACCTTAAGAGTGCCAAATCAGGTGCCCTCGGTCTTATTGATGCTTTTGCAGGAGGCGCCTTTTCACAGGCGTCTATCTTTGCATTGGGTATCATGCCCTATATCTCCGCATCTATCTTTATGCAGCTGATGACCATCCTGGTGCCGCAGATGCAGAAGATTCAGAAAGAAGGAGACAGCGGCCGCAAAAAGATCAACCAGTGGACAAGGTACCTCACCGTACTGGTTACCATTGTGCAGGCCAGCGCCTATGTTACCTATGTTAAGACGGTAAACGCAGAAGCACTGCTGCCCAATTTTACAGGTTATTTTGCTATTACCACTACCATCCTCCTTACAGCAGGTACGCTGTTTGTAATGTGGCTGGGCGAAAAGATTACTGATAAGGGTCTCGGCAACGGTACTTCCATCATCATCATGATTGGTATCCTG
>DATJGC010000495.1:0-4511 GCA_035495345.1 Chitinophagaceae bacterium
GTGCTGAAAGACACTTATGACCTGCTGATCACTATCTATGATACAAAGGGTAACAAAGACAAAGTGAAAGTATACGAAGACAAATTCAACAACGTAGAAAAAACACACTCATAAGCGTTTTTCAATCTCGCTATTTAATAAAGGCAGCCCACGGGCTGCCTTTATTATTTGATCATTATCTGATGAATATACTTCGCTAATTCCATTGCAGACCATGCTACTAGTACCAGCCGCGCCTGGTCATTATACAGGTTCAAAAAATTGTTAAAAAGCATCCTGTAAATGCCTTTAACGCGAAAGTTCAGGCGGGTAGATGATACAACCTTGCCAGATCAGTTTTATCTTTGTAAGGACTTAAGCAAGCTGGTTGCTGCTTCCGAAAAAGAAGTTATGAAAAAGCTGTCTGCCATATTTATCGCCTGCCTTTATACGCTCTCGGTTTTATCCGCGGGCATCCTGGGGGGTATTGCCGGCGATTTTGCAGTGAGTGACAGAACTACAGGGTACCATGAATTCTCCTTTGAAAAAGATGCCCCCGGGCCTTCTCCACTGGCACTGCATCACTGGCAGCCAACGGGCATAGCCCACCCGCATTTAGCACAGCGGCTCTCATTGCCATTGCACCTGCCAGCGTATACGCAGGTTTACCGGCCTTTTTTCAATGAAGTAAAAGGCGTTTTGCCTTTGCACCCCCAGAACCTTCAGCAGAATACCATTCCTGTCTACAAGCTTCATTGCGTTTACCGCATTTGATACCATGGCATCATCCCCGCCAGGGGATTGAAAACGACGCTGCACAATGCAGCTCAATCATCTGTCTGTATGCTTAGTATCACCTTAAAATGAAAACAAATGAGACCTATAAAATTATGCCTGGTGCTGGCAGCTGCCTGCATCAGTTTCGAATACGCAGATGCACAGGCCAGTGATAAAACACAGCGTAGCATTGGTATAAAGACCGCCAGTCTTAAAGTGGAAAGTGTTTGTGCGCATTGTAAGGGCAATGTTGAAAAAGCGGCTGCGTCTGTTAAAGGCATTAAGTCGGCCGAATGGAACCCAGCCACACGCTTGCTCACGGTGAAGTATGATGTGTTTAGAAAAGAAGCGCTGGATGAGGTGCAACGCAGTATTGCACAGGCTGGCTTTGGCACAGAGAAATATCCAGCTTCACCGGTTGCGGAAAGCAGCAGCAATGCCTGTTGCTGCGTTAGCAGGTAAGGAGTAGAGAGAACGGGAAGTTTAACTGTCAATAGAAATGGCCTGGCGATATTTATCGCCGGGCCATTTTATCTAACGCCGCTGCCGCTCAGGGGCCTGGGGAGCTCGTCTGTTTGTTCTATCTTTTTAATGACGGTCTTTTCTTTCTTGATATCAATTCTTATGATATTGTATAAGCTCATATAGATATTGGCGATCCACACCAGTGAGAATCCCGCTACCACATAGCCGCGCCAGTCTGGCATCAATAGTTTGTAACCGGTTAAGATGATAAAGAATGCCGTTACATAATGGCTGAAACAATACTCACAGGTAAACAGGTAAAAGAATTTTCGTGAAAGAAGGCTGCTGGCTTCCTTGCTGCGCTTAACACAGTAATCGTGCGGTTCCCTGAAAATCTCTTCATGCGTAACGGTCCAGGCCACACAGGCAATGGGTATCGCTAATATAAACAGCCAGGCAATTTGCAAACTGAGGGGCATAATATCTGATTGCATTTATGGATGAATATCATTTGTGAGCGTGAACGCAGGGGGCAAAGCAGCCATTCACGGCATTTTTTCTGTACCAAGGCAGGTACAACTATGATACCGTAATTGTTCAATATTTGTTGGCTGAAAGTTCATCCGCCAGGGGTAACGTTCAAAGCCTATCGCCTGAATAATTTCTGGTAGCTCCATTCGCCCACTTTAAAGCCCTGGTCCATGCCATTGCTGATGGCATCCGTAAAATGGATACCGCCATAAAAACGGGAGATGCCGGCTTCTTCCGCTGCCTGTTTAAAAGAGCTGAAAGAGCGGGGCGGCAGGCCGTAACTTACTTCCACGCTATCTGTGTAAGCAAAATGATCGCCCAGCGCATGGGTTAAAATGGTAGCCGAAGCCGCGGAAATTACGGAATGGCCGCTCAGGTATTCAGGGAAGGGCGGTGTTTGCAGCAAGGGCGTCCAGGAAGGGTCGATATATCGCCTGATAGCAGTCTCCGGACGGATGCGGTTGCTGCGGAATTTTTCATCCCAGCAGCAGATAAATGCATCCATGAGGGTAACGGCTACGGCCATGTGCAATTTCATTGAAGCATTAAAATCTTTGTTTGCTTTTTCGCAGGCAATGCCGGTTATGCCCAGCCAATGCGCCCCCGGAGAAATTTTTTTAAAACCAAACTGCAGGTGGCCTTCATCCTGCATGGCAAAGGGGTTGCAGTCCCAGAACGCCGCGATGGCCCGGTGCTCATCGCTGAGCGACAACCCTTCTTTGTACACCGCCTCCGTAAGGTCTAAAAAAGAGGAATGCTTAGCAGCGTTAAAGGCAATGGGTCTTGGTGGTAAAAACTGAGAAACTGAATCCAATGTAAATGGCCGCACGGTGTTGAAATAAGGCTCCACTGCCGCCAGGAAACCGGGCGGGGTGGGGTACCAATAGGCTTCGCCTGTTTGAGGCGTGTACCTGGGCAGGTTGCTGATCTTGTTATAACCATCTGCCTTGGCATAGGCCAGTATCTGCTTAGCAATGGCAAGTGCATAACGTTGTGATGGCTGTATAACAGCCTCGTCCATTCCGTTGAGGCGGCAGCTATCCAGCAGGTTGTTCTGCAGGCTGTCAAGCAACTTACCGGAGGGCTGCATCTTCTT
This sequence comes from Chitinophagaceae bacterium, assembly GCA_035495345.1. Classification (GTDB taxonomy): domain Bacteria; phylum Bacteroidota; class Bacteroidia; order Chitinophagales; family Chitinophagaceae; genus JACMLD01. The sequence continues at coordinate 2,849 of DATJGC010000495.1, forward strand.
CGCGGTTTCCAGCATGGCCAGCATGGCGGCCAGCTGGTAGTCTGCCTGTTGTACAGTGTCTGGTTTACTGATCTTTGGGTACTGGTTTAGTACCCCGTACATACCGGCATACGAGGCATCATTTTGGGCAATTACTTCATACCCTGCCAGGCAACTGTACGCAAAAAACCTGGCGGCCAGCGGCGGATTGGTAATATTATGCACCATGATTTCTGTCATGGCAGCAACGGCAGAACGGATATCGCGGTTAGCAAGATGGTAGGGCTTTGTATTGTTTTTGCAGCCAAAAAAAACCACGCAGATGGCCAGCAGCCAGCAAAGGCCGGTGGAAGGTTTGCGTTGTTGTGCAAGTATGATTGGGATCTTAAAGTTCATAGTTATTACGCTGGCTGACTAAACTGCGGTTGCAGCCACCATCAGGGGTTTAGTACATAGGCTTTCAATTCTCCCTGGTTAATGCCAAAAAGCAGCCTGTTATCAAGGCTGATTACATTTCTGACATCTCCTTTTAACTGAAAGCCCGATTGTTGCTGGTTGATGTATTCAAACTGGCCCTTGCCGTTATTGCGCAGTAAAATGCCGTAGTTGGCATCTGCCTTTCCAAAGCGCATGCGGGCGCGGTTTTCGTTGCCGCAAAGCAGCAGATCCTGTTGCCCGTCTTTGTTATAATCAATGGCGGTGATGCTGTACACCGGTGCAAATTGTGCCTGCAGCGGAAGTTTCCCTTCGTGAAATTTTTTATCGGCCCCTGCTTCAAAATAGGCGGTAGCAAGGTAATTGGCTTGCAGGTGGCCTGCATCTTTCAGGTCTTCTGCTGTAAACACATCGGTAACAGCTGCATTGGCATAGCTTTTATAATCTGTAAAGCGTGTGCGCATATTACTCATCTGGTCAAGCAACTCATCCCTGCTGATATAGGGGTAGCTTTTGTGTTGAATATAAAAACAGAGGATGGGGTCAACCGCTCCGTTGTTATCAAAATCTTTAAAATACAAATCTGCCGGTTCGGCATCAGTGGCCCGGCATTGGGTATTGGTGCCGGTATTGCCCGCCACGAGGTCTTGCCGGCCATCTCCGTTAAGATCAGCCAATAACAGCGTATTCCACCAGCCGCTGTATTTTTTATCGAAATAATCAGCAGTCTTGTTTTGCCATTGGCCCTGTACATTGCTAAACACGGTTATGGGCATCCATTCACCCACCAGTATCAGTTCTGGTTGTTTATCGTTATTGAGATCTGTCCAGGCAGCATCTGTAACCATTCCTACTTGTTGTAATTGCGGCGCAAGCGCGGCCGTTTTATATGTAAAATGGCCCTTGCCATCATTGATAAGCAAATAGCTGTTGGGTATCTCGGGGTAGCGACCAGGAATATTTCTGCCGCCAATAAAGAGGTCTGCATAGCCATCACCATTAATGTCTGCAGCCCTTGCGCAACTCTTGCTCACCTGCATTACGGGCAGGGCGTCGGCGGCTTTGCTAAAGTTTCCCTTGCCATCGTTCATGTAAAGCCTGTCTTGCAATAGTGGATCTGCTGGCAGGTAATTATGGTAACCACCGCTCACTACATAGAGGTCTGGGTGGCCATCATTATTGGCATCAAAGAAAATAGCATCCGCATCCTCGCTTGCTTTGTCTGCTACCAGTGCGGCCTGGGGCTTGC
>DATJGC010000496.1:0-2735 GCA_035495345.1 Chitinophagaceae bacterium
CAAACGCATGCGCCTGAATACCGTGGATGAATGAGAAATCATGATGGTATCATCAATGTCTGAGATAAAGCCGTACTGTGTCTTGTGTGGTACAAACAATTCTCCCTTGCCGGTTACAATGCCCTTATCGTCCTGGTATTGTACTTCCACCGCATGCCAGCCGGCAGGTACCGGGCCCTGCGACTTCCATTCAAACTTTATAAAGCCATCAGCTTCTGTCTTGTTATGAAATGTTTCATTTTGCCACTCCAATGAAACCGGCGCAAGGGGTACTGTTTTTACAAAAAACAGCCGCAACAGGTAGAGCAGGTTAGAAAATATATTATTGCTGTAACGCTTTCTTGCCACCGGTTTTCTTTCAAACAAATGGCCATACAATAACAGGTCATGCATATGCCCGTAACCATGATAAATCTTTACAAACCTTCTGTCTTGCGGATGCTTTGACAATTTTTGGTATATTTTTATATAGCTTAGATGACTACATCAAGTTCCACGCCAGCATGACCCAGCAACAACCACTAAAATTACTTTTTATTATTAACCCCGGCTCTGGTAATAAAAGCATCGATTGGTCTGCAGAGATAGACCAGTTCTTTGAGCAATTGCCGCATTCTTCCCACAAGTATGTGCTAACAAAAGCCTGTACCATTGATACCATCAAGGGTAAGATAGACCATTACAAGCCAGACCGTGTAATTGCGGTGGGCGGAGATGGCACGGTGAAGCTGGTAGCGGAGTGCCTGCTGCATACGCCGCTTGTGTTGGGCATTTTGCCTGCCGGCTCTGCCAATGGGCTGGCAAAGGAGCTGGGCGTGCCTGCAGACACAAAGGGTGCCTTGCAGCATTTGTTGAAAGAAGAAACAAAGCGCATTCACCTGGTAAAGGTGAATGATGAACTTTGCATCCACTTAAGTGATATCGGTTTCAATGCCACTGTAATAAAATTATTTGAGTCAGAAAAAAAGCGGGGCATGTTTGGCTATGTAAAGGCCGCCTGGAAGGTATTGCTACGGCATTCTCTCATGCAGGCAACCATTAAGTATGATGATGGCCAGATAAGAAGAGACGCGGCCATGATTGTTATTGCCAATGCCACAAGGTATGGCAGCGGAGCAGTGATTAACCCCCTGGGTGAGCTCACCGATAAACTGTTTGAGATTGTCATTGTAAAGAAACTGTCGTTTACAGAAATCTTTAAAATGATGGTTACGCATGCCAAATATGATAGCAGCAAAACGGAATTGCTGCAGGCACAGATGCTGGATATTGTTTCAAAGAAGAAAGTGCACTTCCAGGTAGACGGAGAATACCTGGGCAAGGTAAATAAGATACATGCTGAGATCATCCCGGATGCCCTTAGTGTAGTTTTATAAATTGGTTCGAAGCAATAGGTCAGCCCGTAGGATACATAAAAAAAGAAAGATACCGGGCTGCGGTATCTTTCAATGTACGGTTACATCCTGCACACGGTGTCATGGTTTCACAATGGATTAATGGGGATGCAGTGCGCCTTCCTGCGCATCTACCAATGTTTTTCCGGTGGCTGCAGAAGCAATCATCTTTACAAAGTTTACCATCCTGTTACCCTTGGTATCCCAATAATAAGCATTCACATTACTTACCCTGATAAGGGAAATAGATGGGTCATCCTTGCCTTCTTTAAACCATGCTTTTGCCAGGGGCGACCATAACTCCTCAATTTTATTTTTATCGGTGGAAATGCTTGCCTCGCCATTTACCACCATATAACTGCTTTTACCGGGGTGCGCATAGTACAACTGTACTTTGCTGTCTGCTTCAATTTCCCTGTTTTTATCGCTGTCTTTTGCGCTAAAGAACCAGATATCACCATTGTCATCTACCTGTTGCGTACTCATGGGGCGCGTTGTGGCGCCATCCTGTTGCTTTAAATTGGTGCAAAAAAGACATAAATCGATGTCCTTTGCCAGTTCCCTCAATTTTTGGATGGCATTCTGTCGCTCGAGATTTACTTGGTTGTCCATAACGTTCATTTTAAGAGATTCACCTGTAACAATAACAACATTGTGCCAAAATCTGACCCTCCGTCAACGCTGCGCGGAGCGCCTTAGTAACCTGCATAATGGGCGCAAATACGCCTTGGGCAACCCCTTCCGTACAATCTAAGGACAATTTTCCCCAAACAGGGATGCACTTTCCATTAGGCCTCACCGTTATAAAAATAATTTTTGGCGGACGGTATGTCCAACACATTGCACTGCAGCAATCATCAACAGTTGCTCAACTGCCAGCAGTATAGCCGGTTAGAAAATAAAGTACCGATTCTCCAATAAGCCATATTTTACTTACTTTGGCACTCAACCAATATTTGCCCCATGCGTTGCGCCCCCCTCTGCCTCCTGCTGATAGGTTTGTGTTTCATTAATGGTTGCACCGCACCCGCCGAGCCGGGTGGTAAAATCTGGTTTTTTACGCACAGCACAGGTGAGGTAATCGACAGCCTCAACCCCGCGCATTTTATTGACCTGGAGAAAGATGGCAGCTATAGTGCAGACCTGGGCGAGTATGATCACGGTAAGTGGGTTTACAGCAATAACCAATTACTCTTTATCAGTCACCGCCAGAAAAAATGGACCATGCCCGTGGCCTATCTCAGCGCTAAAGAATTGCAGGCCGGTCCACCCAAGGGACCCTTTAATAATTTTGAAGGGCAAGCTGTTGCCTTTGCCAATGCAGCAGACAATCCATTTGCG
>DATJGC010000497.1:0-4554 GCA_035495345.1 Chitinophagaceae bacterium
TGCAGGCTGTAAGAAAGAATTTGATGATAAAATCAACGGAGAAACGCCAGATCAGCGCATAGCAGCCGCCATGGCAACCTACCAGGACAAACTGGTGAAAGCACCTTATGGATGGATAATGCTGGAAACCACTACAGGTACTGCCTTCAACCAGGGTGTGAGCGAAAGCGGTCCCGTGGCCACTTTTGCGTACTACATGGAATTTGCTGCCAATAACAAGGTAAGTATGTTTTCAGATTTTGATACTAGCATGGCGGCCGTGCCTAAGGTGTCTGACTTCAGGTTGAAATCACTCCAGCGCCCGGCGCTTATTTTTGATACGTATAGCTACCTGCATGTACCCTGCGATCCGGACCCGCGCATTTCTAAAAGCCCCTTTGGTGTTGGCTATGGCTGGGGTACCGACTTTGAATTCTCGTTTGCAGACAATGTAAGCGCCAGCAGCCTGGGAGATACTATCCGGCTTACCGGCAACCTCAACAGCGCCAGTGCAGTGCTGGTAAAGGCTACCAAGGCGCAGCATGATGCCTATTTTGCGGGCAGCCTTAAAGCCAATATGCTTGCCTGGGCAAGCATCCAGAACTATTTCAAAAGGGTAACGTCTGGTGCTACGCAATTTGAAATTACCCCCGGCCTGGGCGGAGATAAATCTGTAGATATTAACTGGCTGGATGCCGGTGGCGCATTAAAATCTGCCAATAGCAGCATTTATTTTTTGAGCAATAGCGTTAACCTGGTAAAGCCCGCCACCATTGGTACGCAAACGGTAAATCGGTTTGAAAATCTTGTGTTTGATGCAGGCACTTCCACCATTACTGCCGCTATCAATGGCAATACACCGGCTACCATTGCAGGCGATATAGCACCCTTGAAGAACGATGCCAATGCGCCCCAGGCCTGGTATAACAAAGCGGTAAATGCCGGTGTGTACTGGGTAACCGAAACCAATTTTCATGTAAACGGAAAAGATGATGCCTATAATGTTGCAGGCATTCCAGCGTATGCCGGCTTCAGCATTTTCTACCCCAAATTTGGGGTAAGCGGTGGCATCAACTACGACCTCTTTTCTCCCATTGTAATTGCAAACGGAGGCGTAAGCATCGGCTATGGCTTTGCCTACCGTCCGCCGGTATTCACGGCGGCAGGTACTGTTGTGTTTCCGCCGTTGGGCACCCTTGGCACGGTACCGCCTGCTGCCAACCCCGCATTTGCAAATACCCGCAGCAAAATTGCTGAGGCTACGGGGTATTATTTGGTATTGAAGGAAGACAATCTTACCTATGATATGGTAAATGTGGCAGACGCAAAAGCATGGGTTCGCTGGCAATGGGTGTTCTAGCACTGTTGTTACTGCCACCCGGTATTAGCGCTTATGCGTAGGCGTTAGATAAGGGAGAATACCCGTGTGGATCCGTTCAGTTATCGCGGAACGCCGGTTGTTTATTTCACTTCTTCAAAATCAATATAATCGCCGGCACGGCTTGTCTGCTGGTGGGTACTGGTGCTGGAGGCGCCGGAGGGACGTTGCGGATGCTCCTGCTGGGCATTCATCTGGTCCTGCATATGTTGTTGCATATCGCCAAACTGGCGGCGTATCTTCTGGGTAGTACGAAAAATGGGTATTACCAGGTCAAACACAAACTTGTATATTATGTACAGCCCCAGGGCAAAAAGTATAAATTTTAGTATCATAACGGCATAAATGTACATCCTGGAAACATTTTGCAGCTGTTAATGTTTGCCTAACCCAACGGTTTTTTGACCAGCGGCAACGCAGGGGCTTCAAAAGCAGCAAAGGGTTAAAAATTGGCGCCAGGAGGGTAAAATTTGTGTTGAATAGGTTTATTGTAGTACATTTGTAGCGGACAAAGAATCAACGAAGGGAACGGAGACGTTCCCTTCTCCTTTATAGCAATGGCAAGTGAAACGCAAACACAGGTGATAACAGGAATGGTGCAGGAACTGTTGCAGGATGATCCGGATTGCTTCCTGGTAGATTGCTGGATAAAACCTACCAATAATATACGGGTAGCACTGGATGCTGATGGCGGCCTGCCCATTGAGAAATGTGTATCGCTTAACAGGAAATTGTATAAACAGATAGAAGAAGCTGCTCTGTACCCGGAAGGAGATTTTTCGCTGGAGGTATCTTCACCCGGGCTGGATGAACCATTGAAAATGCACCGGCAGTACATCAAAAATATTGGCAGGGGCGTAGAAGTAGTACAGCTAGACGGGCAAATGACAGAAGGGGTGTTAACCGCCGTAAATGAAAATGATATTGAAGTAGCGGTTACCACCGGTAAGAATAAAAAAAAGGAAGTGCTGCAACACAGCATCCCATTTTCTAATATTAAATCAACAAAAATTCAAATTAAATTTTAGCCGTGGAAAGCCAGCCGGTAAGGGTGCCAACACCCCGCTGCAGCTGGTAATTCAAGCTTTCTAAATTCAGGCGTATGGCAAGCATTAACCTAATCGAGGCATTCCAGGAATTTAAAGACGCGGAAAATATCGACCGCCCCACCATGATGAAAGTGGTGGAAGATGTATTCAAAACCCTGTTGCGCAAAAAATACGGAAGTGATGATAATTTTGACGTTATCGTAAACGCCGAGAAAGGCGATTTGGAAATTATGCGCCGTCGTATGATTGTAAACGATGGTGAAGTGAATGACCCGCTTGCAGAAATTGCTTATAAAGATGCCGCCAAGATTGAACCGGATTTTGAAGTAGGCGAAGAATTGTATGAAGGTATTGATATCATGGATTTTGGCCGCCGCGCCATATTGGCCGCCAAACAAACACTGGCCAGTAGAATTGGAGACCTTAAAAAGAACGTGCTGGTAAAAAAATACCACGACCGTATCGGCGATATCATCAATGCAGAAGTTTACCAGGTTTGGAAGAAAGAAATTTTACTGCTTGATGAAGATGGTAACGAGCTGATTCTGCCAAAAAGTGAGCAGATTCCGCAAGATTATTTTAAAAAAGGAGAAAGCATCCGCGCCGTTGTAAGACGCGTAGATCTGAAAAATAATAGTCCGGTAATTATATTATCAAGAACAAGCCCGGAATTTTTAGCTAAGTTGCTGGAAATTGAGGTGCCCGAGATCTTTGACGGACTGATTGTGATAAAGAAAATTGTGCGTGACCCCGGCGAAAGAGCCAAGGTGGCCGTAGAATCATTTGACGACCGTATTGACCCCGTAGGTGCCTGCGTAGGTATGAAGGGAAGCCGTATCCATGGCATCGTTCGTGAACTGAAGAACGAAAACATTGATGTCATCAACTGGACATCCAATACACAGCTGCTTATTCAGCGTTCGCTCACGCCGGCCAAAATCACCAGCATGAACCTCAACAATGAAACCATGCAGGCAGATGTATACCTGAAACCAGACCAGGTATCACTGGCCATTGGAAGAAAGGGCGTAAATATCAAGTTGGCGCAGGAATTGACGGGTTACAGCATAGACGTGTTCCGTGATAACGAAGGAGAAGTGGAAGAGTTTGACATTGACCTGGAAGAATTCAGCGATGAAATTGAAACCTGGATAATTGATGAACTGAAACGCATTGGTTGTGATACCGCCCGCAGCGTGCTTGACCTTACCGCCGAAGAACTGGAAAGAAGAACAGACCTTGAAAGAGAAACCATTGATGATGTTCGCAAGGTGCTGGAAAATGAATTTAAAAAAGAGTAGACCAAGAATAATGTTGCTGCGAGATAGTTTTTGCGGCTTGCAACCCTGCAAACAGCAAAAGGCACTATAAGCAATAACAGGTAACCATCATTATTATTTTAAAATACTGAATGTCAGAAACAACAACACCACGATTAATGGCCGCCGCCAAAGAATTCAATATTGGTAAGGATACCCTTATTGAGTTTCTTTCTGGCAAAGGTTTTAGTAAAGACGATCTTAAGCCTACCTCTAAGCTGTCTGAAGACATGTACCGTTCACTGCAACTGGAGTTTGCAGGCGATAAAGTGGCTAAAATTAAGAGCGATCAGATTGATCTGCCCAAGGGTGGTAGCGCAGATGCAAGAAAGAAAAAGGATGAGGAAGAGATCCTGTTCCGCAAAGAACCTGTGGTTGCCAAAAAAGTGGAAGAGGTAAAGCCGCCTGAACCAGCCCCCGTGCCGGTTGCAGCAGTAGTAACCCCGCCCGCCCCCAAAGAAGAACCAAAGGCGCCGGAAGAAAAAGCCCCCAGTATCAGTAAAGTGGAAGCACCGGAGATCGAAGGGCCCAAAGTGCTTGATAAAATTGACCTCTCTGCCATAGATTCTTCTACCAGGCCAAAGAAAACAACCCGTAAAAAAGAAGATACCAAAGAAGCAGAGCCTGCCGCGGCCGAAGAACCCGTTGCAGCTACCGTTGCACCAGTTGAAACCAAGCCACCCGTAGAAGAACCCGTGATAGTGCAGCAGCCGGCGCAGCGTCCTGAAGAGCCGGTAGTAGCCGTGGCACAGGAAGAAGAAGTGGCCGCACCGGTGATTGAGAATATCAGGGCAGAGAAACTGGAGGGACCAAAAATCCTGGGCAAAAT
>DATJGC010000498.1:0-3553 GCA_035495345.1 Chitinophagaceae bacterium
GGTAGCCTTTGAAAAATACAAACAGGCGCTGGAAAAATGGCGGGCAGATACCGCGGCCAGCAAGCCACCCGCACCGCGCGAGCCCATGGGTCCGCATCACAGTAACTCTCCCTATAAGTTGTACAACGGCATGATTGCACCCGTGTTGCCCTACACTATTAAAGGATGCATCTGGTACCAGGGAGAGGCCAACGCGGGCAGGGCTGCGCAATACCAGCGGCTCTTCCCCGCTATGATCAATAGTTGGCGGGCGGAGTTTCACAATAAAGACATGCCCTTTTATTTTGTACAGATATCACCACACAGGAGCCAGCACCCTGAAATTCGGGAAGCACAATTCTATACACTCCGGCATGTGCCGCATACAGGCATGGTGGTTACCACAGACAATGGAGACTCACTGGATATTCACCCACGCAATAAGCAACTGGTGGGTGAGCGCCTTGCCCTATGGCCACTAAAATATGATTATGGTAAGAAGAAACTGGTGGCCAGCGGGCCGCTATATAAATCAATGAAAAAAGAAGGCAATAAGATCAGGATCTATTTTGAAGAAGCAGATGGGTTGGTATTTAAAGGCAACAAAGCAGCAGAGTTTACCATTGCTTCGGCAGATCAGCATTTTGTGCCCGCAATGGCTACTATTGAGGGCAATACAATACTGGTGTGGAGCGATGCCATTGCATCGCCAGAGGCGGTAAGATTTGCATGGAAGCAGGTTCCTTTTCCCAACTTGTTTAATAAGCAGGGATTGCCGGCATCACCCTTCCGCACAGATAACTGGCCCCTGGCCACGGAAGGTAAAAACTGATACGCGCTGCTACAGCAGAAAAGGGCAGCTTTTATAAGAATTATACACTGGTGTCCGGGAAACATTCGTTACTTTTCTACTAAATGCTTTGTGGAAGTGGCTCCGGTACTAGTTCGCCGAGCAAGAGGCCTACGAAGGCGATTCAGACACCAACGCCCGCAAAAGCCGCCTTCGTTTTATCAATGCGCCAATTAATCTTTATGGAATTGATGAACCTTCGGTTATCCGTGAGCTTTGTACTACCGCTCAACTATGCAATGGCTGAAAAGCTTACTACAGCTCAGTTATAGCATAAAAGTAAAACACAGCGGCGTTGCGGGTGAGAAGCCCGGCCGGCTTTGAGGCCGATCAATTAAAAGATTAACCGGACAACAGTGAGAATTATATCAAAAAATATCATGGCTCTGCAATAAACAGGGTACATACCATTGCTCATGAGAAGAAACTTCATTGCAATCTTTTTTATTTTTCTTTCCGGGCTCACTGTATGGTCTTTACCATTGGTAGCGCAGCAGCAAACTGATACTGCCATCATTAATGTAAACGCCAGCATTGAACTGGGTGAAATGCAGCCTGCCTGGGCCTGGTTTGGGTATGATGAACCTAATTATACCTATATGAAAGACGGCAAAAAATTATTGTCTGAGCTGGCAGCGCTCAGTCCCGTGCCGGTACATGTACGTACGCATAACCTGCTTACCTCCGGAGATGGTACACCCGCACTGAAATGGGGTTCTACCAATGCATACACGGAAGATGCTGCCGGCCATCCGGTATACAACTGGCGCATCATCGATTCTATCTTTGATACCTATGTGCAACGGGGTATAAAACCACTGGCGCAAATGGGTTTTATGCCCGAAGCGCTTTCTACACAGCCCTTGCCCTACGAGCATCACTGGCAGCCCGGGCAGGATTACCGCACTATTTTTACGGGTTGGACCTACCCTCCAAAAAGTTATACGCGCTGGGCAGCTTTAATTTATGAATGGGTGCGCCATGCCGTTACGCGTTACGGCCAAAAAGAAGTAGAGAGCTGGCATTGGGAACTCTGGAATGAGCCTAACGGCAATGGATACTGGAAAGGATCGGTACAGGAATATTGCAAGCTCTATGACTATAGCGCAGATGCCATAAAACGCGCCCTTCCTACTGCTAAAGTGGGCGGGCCGCATGTTACCGGGCCAGGCGGCAGGGGGGCGGCAGAATTTTTAAAAACCTTTCTGCAACATTGCATCAGCGATACCAATTACGCCACGGGCGCTAAGGGTGCCCCGCTCGACTTTATCGCCTTTCACGCCAAAGGCGCGCCGACACTGGTACAGCAGCATGTGCGCATGAACATGGGCACACAACTGCGCGATATATCCAGCGGCTTTTCCATAGTGGCCAGTTATCCTTCTCTACAACACTTGCCGATTATTATTGGCGAGAGCGACCCCGAAGGCTGCGCCGCCTGTGGCATGGCTACCAACCCGGAAAACGCTTATCGCAACGGTACCATGTACTCTTCTTATACCGCCGCTTCTTTCGCGCGTAAATATTTGCTGGCAGATTATCACAAAGTAAACCTCCTGGGCGCTGTTTCATGGTCGTTTGAGTTTGAAAACCAGCCATGGTTTTATGGTTACCGGGACCTGGCCACCAATGGCGTTGATAAGCCCGTGCTGAATGTATTTCGGATGTTTGGAAAGATGAAGGGCAAACGACTGGCGGTTACCGGCAGTAAGATGTACCCGTTTTTACAGGTGAGAGATTCCAGCGTTCGCAATACCGAAGACCTGGGTGGTATGGCAGCAAAAACTGAACGCTCCGCTACTGTAATGCTGTGGAATTACCATGATGATGATACTACCGGTGCAGCACAACCGGTTTTGCTAAAAGTAAATAACCTGGAAGCACGTACCATTAAGCTAACCGAATACAGGATAGATAAAACGCATAGCAATGCCTATGAAGCCTGGAAGAAAATGGGTTCACCGGAGCAGCCCACCAAAACGCAGGTAGCCGCCCTGGAACGGGCCGGCCAGTTGCAAACAATGGCAAAGCCCCTGCAACTGACAATTCATAATAAGCAACTATTGTACAAAACCGTTTTGCCTCAGCAGGCAGTAAGTCTTGTAAGCATAGAATGGTAGCTGCTGCAGGCGGCCATTAAAACAGGTAGTGATTTGATTTTTTACAACTAATGTATACCGGCATGAAAAAATGGATGCTTGTTCTTTTTGTATCTACAGCAATGCTTACTGATGGTCACGCACAACGCCTGCCCTCAAAAAAGCAGGTATTGCAGAAAATGCAAATAGCCAATGCCTATTTCATGCATGCCTGGCCAGACGCAGGCAAGAGCATCGTCACCAATAAAGAGCGCCCCAGCAATATCTGGACAAGGGCCGTTTATTATGAAGGCTTAATGGCCTTGTACAGTATTGATAAAAATAAGGCGTACTACAACTATGCGGTGCAGTGGGGCGAGAAACATCATTGGGGTTTAAACGGTGGTGTTACGGTAAGAAACGCAGACAACCAGTGCGCCGGACAAACCTATATTTACCTCTACCTTATTGATAAAAAAGAAGAACGCATCCGCGATATAAAGACCTGTATAGACGCAATGATGGCTACGGATAAAATAGATGACTGGACCTGGATTGATGCCATTCAGATGGCCATGCCGGTGTATGCCCGGCTGGGCGTGCTGTACAAAGACAGCAGCTATTTCAGTCGCATGCATGAAATGTA
>DATJGC010000499.1:0-7978 GCA_035495345.1 Chitinophagaceae bacterium
GTTCTTCCGTTGTAGAACGTAATGGGGTATTGCTGCACCATGTTCTCATTAAACCGGAGAAAGGCAATGCTCTCTCCGTCTGGGCTCCATTGATAGGCCTGTGACATGCCAAAGCCTTTTTCATAGAGGGCATCGGCCATGCCATATAAATAATGACCCGGGGCACCATCCACCGTTATCGGCAACACCTGGTCTGTGAGCAGGTCGCGCACATAAAGATTGCCTTCTCTTACAAAAGCCAAACGCCTGCTATCTGGCGAGAAGCTTACATAGCTTTGCTTGCCGTCTGCAGACACCGGCTTTAGTGTTTTGGCGGCCCTGTTCCAGATAAAATTAAATTCCTTGCTGGCGTTGTATTGCATGGGCTCAAGCTGTGTCTTAATCAGCAATTGTGCGTCGTCTGGCGAAAATGCAAAGTCTTCAAAAAAGGTGAAAGTAATGGGCAGGGAATCATTGGCCGTTTTTACCTGGTTAGAGAAAATGGTATCGGCCAGGCGTCCGGTTTCAAAATCAAGCGTGCTGATGATTTCACTGTTGCTGCCCTTTGTGGCAAATATGTAGGCAATAGAATCTCCGGTATGCGTAAGGTGCACGCGCAGTTGCTGTTCTTCCAGGTAATTGCCGCCCCAGATGGCTTCCAGCGTAAGCTTCTTTTTAGCATTGGTATTTTGCGCCGTCAATGGCAAAGCAAGGGCCAGCAGCAGGCCGGCCAATAAGCAGGTTCTAACCATAAATATTTTTTTCAGGCAATGGCCTGGCAAACTTGCATGATGGAAGAAGGGCTGCTCTGCTCTGAACGCCGGGTGTCAGCGTTGGTACGTACGCACCGCGTCAATAATCATATTCTCTCCTGAACATATTCAGGCGAAGCCCGATGCTGAACAGCGTGGTTTTTTGCGCCAGTTGTGCGGCTGCAGGTACGCTTCTTTTGCGGTACATCACTGAGCCGTCAATGAACAGGTTTTCCAGCAGCTCGTAGCCAATCCATAAAGAACCGTTTACCGTTGTTGCCTTTACGCCATCAGTCGTGCTAAACCCATAATCGGTTGCACGCTGCCCGCTGAGAATAAAAATATTGCTCCCGTAATCGCTTTGTGCGGTATCCATGCCTTGCCGGTACACAATTAATTTTGCCTGAATATTCCACTTAGGTGCCGGCTGGTAACGAATGATGCCAATGGCTTCTACAAAGTTAGCGCCGAGCGGGTGCGCCAGTGGCTGGTTATAATGACTGTAATTGGCTACTGAATCAAAATGTGAGTAGGTAAAGGGCCGCACATAATTGAGCTCTCCCTGCAAGTCGAGGTTTTTAACCTTGAATGCATCTATGTATTTAAAGCCTGCCTGTATGGCCTGTTTATTTCCCCACCAGCCATTGCCGGATTTTACTTCGCTCAATTTAAATTCATCCAGCATTACCTGGCTGTATAACTGTAATGTATGAGCGATATTGATCTTTACATTAAACCCTATATTGGCATTGTCTGGACTTCCGTTCTGCTGTTCCGCAGAGCGTAGGAAGATAATGGGGTTGAGGTAGCCAAATTCATAGTGATTGGTACGACCGAAGATCACAGACTCAAACAGCCCGATATTGAGCCAACGCGTGGCCTGCAGGCTGAGGTGGTGCATGCTGGCGTATTTTTTTGGCAGCAGTTTATCGCCCAGGCTTTTACCGTTAGACAATTCCATGAATAAATTCTGGTAATTGATTTTCCAGATATGGGTGTTCAGTTTCAGGAAGAGATTGCTGCTGGTAAAATCACTCAGAAAGAGGCTGCGGTAACCATCGCCAATAAAATTGCGGTCATAGCCAAACTGTATATTAATGTATTTAGTGGCATTGAAGTGGATGGAGCCGCGGGCATCAAAATAATCATATCCCGTGGTCTTAAAAGGTTTGTAAAAACCCGCGCCGGGTACGGCAGCAAACTGCTGCTCCCATTGCCGAACAAACAGCGGCGGCTTCTCCTGGTTGTCAGTAGCATAAAAAGAGAAACCGATTTTTTTTGCAATCAGTCCGCGGAAGCTAACGCCTTTGCTGTTCAGGTATACGTGCCCGCTGCCGCTGCCGGATTCTCCGCCCTGCACCTGCTGTATCACAGGGTTAACCGCCAGGAAGAAGTCTTTCTGGTTCACCTGCAGAAAGTCTGCCTTCTGTTTGTACAAAAAGCCCAGCAAGGGCTTTTTACTGGTAAAGGAACTGATATCGCCCGTTACCCATTCTGTACTGTTGAGCAGGGCATCATGCATATTGTAGAGGTCTACCGGGGTAAAGCTGGCGGCATTGCTATCGAGGCCTTTTTCAATACCCGCCACCATTGTCTTGCGTAAATAAGGTTTTGTGGTGGAGAAACCGATGGCGGTATCATTCATCAGCTTAATATCCATCCTGGTAAGCAACCAGTTCTCCTTGGCACCCTGCGGAAGACTTACAGACTGGGCGGATAAACATGCGGGAATAATAAAAATAAGCCAGCTTAGCGCGGTTTTTCTAAATTGCATGCAATAGTTGTTTTAAGCGGATAAAGCCCCTAAATAAATATGAC
Organism: Chitinophagaceae bacterium; assembly: GCA_035495345.1. Lineage (GTDB taxonomy): Bacteria > Bacteroidota > Bacteroidia > Chitinophagales > Chitinophagaceae > JACMLD01. Next base: position 2,550 of record DATJGC010000499.1, read on the forward strand.
ACAAAAGTACCTGATCAGGAACATAATGGTTGTAAACGAAGGTAAGATAATGAGCCGGGATGTATTTATCAAAAACGGTCGCATTGAGAAGATAGCAGAGAAGATTGTTACAAGAGAAGCAGTCATAGAAATTAAAGGAGAAGGCAAGTATCTTTTACCGGGTGTGATAGACGACCAGGTACATTTCAGGGAGCCGGGCTTAACCCATAAGGCCAGCATTTATACTGAAGCAAAAGCCGCCGTAGCCGGTGGTGTTACTTCTTTTATGGAAATGCCCAATACGGTTCCTCCCGTGTTTACACAAGAGTTGCTGGAACAGAAATATGCCATTGGCAGGGAGCGATCACTTGCCAATTACTCCTTTTACATGGGCACCTCCAATGACAATACTGAAGAGGCGCTGCGTACCAACGACAACAAGGCAAATGTGTGCGGACTAAAAATATTTATGGGTTCCTCTACCGGCGGATTGCTGGTAGACAATCCGCTGGCGCTCGACAAATTATTTTCTGAAAGTGAATTGCTTATTGCCACACATTGCGAGAACGAAAAAATAATAAAGGCCAATTTTGAAAAAATCAAAAAAGAAAAAGGCGAATTAACCGCGGCTGATCACCCACTGATACGTGATGAGGAAGCCTGTTTTGAGAGTTCTTTCTACGCCATCCAGTTTGCCAAGAAATACAACACAAGGCTTCATATCTTACATATCAGCACTGAAAAAGAATTGCAGCTTTTCAGTAACCTGCAACCGCTGACAGATAAACGCATTACAGCAGAAGTTTGCGTGCACCATTTGCATTTCACAGCCAATGACTATGCCAGCAAAGGCAATCTAATAAAATGCAACCCGGCCATTAAAGCTCCGCATCACCGTGAAGCCTTGTGGAAAGCGTTGCTGGACGATCGGCTGGATGTTATTGCCACCGACCATGCACCGCATACCTGGCAGGAGAAAAATGAACCTTACGAGCAGGCACACGCAGGGTTGCCACTGGTACAGCATTCATTGCCGCTGATGCTGCACTATGTACAGGAGGGAAAACTTTCTCTGGAAAAACTGGTAGAAAAAATGTGCCATGCCGTGGCAGATTGTTTCCAGGTAGCCAACCGCGGTTATATACGTGAAGGATATGCGGCAGACCTGGTGATAGTGAACCTGCAGCAACCTACTACGGTTACCAAAGAAAATATTCTGTACAAATGTGGCTGGAGCCCGCTGGAAGGTTTTGTTTCGCCCGCCGCCATCACGCATACATTTGTAAACGGCAACCTTGTTTATGGAAACGGCATGTGGGATGAATCTACAATGGGAGAACGGTTGGTTTTTAACCGGCCCTAGCCCTCACTGGCCTAAATATTGAGGCGGGTTGATTGCCCTTCGGCCAATAACACCATCAGCATGCAGATAGACAATATAACGTTTAACGACCTGTCCATTTTTCACCAGGAAGAGGAATTTTCACTGTTTCATCAACTCAACTATACCCAAACCATTGGCGGCAAAGACTGGCTGGCACGTTTTTTTAGTGAACCGCTGGCAGAATTGTCTAAAATAACAGAGGTACAGCACATACTGCAATGTATTGGTGCACGTGAATTGCAATGGCCGCAGCATATAACCAATGGCACCATCATGGTCATTGAAAAGTTTTATGAAGCGCCTATTGATACCATTCCGGCTACGCCCAACCTGCTGAATGCGGTTAATTATAAATTGTTGCACGCACCGGATTTCTCACTGGTTAGGTATACGGTGGGTCATTTTGCGGATTTTGTAAGGGGTTTTATGGAACTGGCCAATGTATTCAACAATGACGCCACGCCACCTACCCTGCGCCTGTACATACAACGTGCCGCTTCACTGATCAGTAATGAACCCATGACTGCCCTGGCGGCCACGCAAAAAGGAGCAAAACTCACCGCCCTGCAAACCATTTACTTCGGCAATTACATCCGCACCCGCTTTAAAAACGCGGCCATGGAGCTGATAGACATTTTTGGCCGGCTGGATGCCTGGTATTCTATGGCCAAAGCGGTAAAAGTGCACCATCTCGCCTTCCCTGTTTTTATGGAAGCGCCGAAAGCAGCACTCAATGCAAAGGGATTGTATCACCTCTTGCTGCGTGCACCGGTTGCCTATGATGTACAACTGCAGCAAAAACAAAATTTCCTGTTTCTTACCGGTGCCAATATGGCCGGCAAAAGTACTTTTATAAAATCAGTGGGGGCTGCTGTATACCTTGCTCACCTGGGCATGGGCGTACCGGCCAGTTCCATGCAGCTGACTTTGTTTGATGGCATACTGAGTAATATCAATGTGGTAGATAACCTGGTGCGGGGTGAAAGCTACTTCTTTAACGAGGTGCAACGCATTAAGAACACCATTAACAAGATAAACGATGGCAAGAAATGGCTGGTGCTGATTGATGAACTCTTTAAGGGCACCAATGTACAGGACGCCATGAAATGCTCAGGGGCGGTTATCAAAGGCCTGGTGAAAATACCCAACTCCCTTTTTATTCTATCTACCCACCTGTATGAAATTGCAGCTGAACTGAACACGCAACCCAATATCGTGTTCCGCTTTTTTGAAACAGAAGTAAAAGAAGACCAGCTGGTGTTCAGCTACCAGCTAAAAGAAGGCATCAGCAATGACCGTATAGGCTACCTTATCCTTAAACAGGAAAAAGTGGTGGAGATGCTGGAGAATTTGTAAAGGAGATGGCTATCAAACGATTGTACCATGGGCCCAGGGCAATAGAAAACAAAACAGGCGAAGCGCATATGCATTGACGTTATAGCCAAATGGTGGCGGCAAGAAGTAAAACATTACGGGTGCAGGTGGGGCAAAAAAACAATAACTTACTACCCTATTCAATTGTATTATATGACCATCAGGGAAAAAGTGCAGGACAAGGAAAAGGCGGTAAAAACACTGCTGGACAGTTTAAGAAACCATCTTAACGGTAAGCGCATAGAGTTTGACAAGGCACCCAACAGCTGGGAGTATATCAGCACGCTGGGTATTACAGAAACCCGGCTCAGGGAATTGCTGGATTACCTGAAAGCCCCGGTATAACAGCATTTCACTGCTGCAAACAAACGCCTATTTCGCCACTGCCCATACGTACCGTTATGTGACAGGCTGGCAGCAGGGCTTGCAGCACTGCAAATACCCACCCCTCCATAAAGACCACAAGGTTTTGAAAACGAGCCGTTAGCAATGCACTGCGGCAGCAAAAAAAGCATCCCCCAAAAAAATCTATTCTTACTCATAGGGGTAAACGCTTTACCAGTTGTATAATAGGTAAAAGCAATATTGATGGGCGAACCTATATTTGGGGCCACTTATCAAACCTTACGTGTGCATCAATTTCAGGTAACCGCTGCTACCCGCCTGTCTGCAGATAAGGCGTTTGAACAATTATATAAAAGTTCTTTTAAAGGATTGTGCACCTATGCTTATACCATTGTAAAGGATGAAGCCAACGCAGAAGAAATAGTACAACAGGTTTTTTTTACTATCTGGGACAAAAAAAACCGCTTTGATTTTGATCTACCGCTTACAGCTTACCTCTATCGTGCAGTGCACAATGCCAGCCTTAACCATCTAAAACACCAGAAAGTGAGGACGGGCGCCGAACCCGAAATTGCATCGCAATGGAAGCAGGCCGCCGAGCCCGCAGACAAAAAAACCATTCATAAAGAACTGGAGCAACGGCTTTCTACCGCATTGAATGAATTACCCGCTCAATGCCGCATTATTTTTCAGCTGAGCCGGTTTGAATACCTTAAATACCATGAAATAGCCAGGGAGCTGGGCTTATCTGCCAAAACGGTCGAAAACCAAATGGGTAAAGCCCTGCGGTTAATGCGCTCAAAACTGGCCGACCTTTTACCCTTACTACTTTTTATTTTACTAAACCCATAACCGCCGCATATTGAAAACAGGTCTACCTAATATCACAGATGTGCAGCTTGTAAAATACATTGCCGCGGAAGCAAACCAGGAAGAGGTGGCGCAGGTAGAAGCATGGTTAGAGCAGGATGCAGAAAACCGCCACCACTTTAACCAGTTACAGGCCATCTGGCAGCAAACGGCCGCACTGGCGCCCAACAGCGTATTCAACGAACAACAAGCCTGGGATAGATTTACAAAAAAACTGGCGCAAAGACCGGTAGTAAAACCTTTGCCCTTTAACGCTGGCTGGTGGAAGGTTGCGGCAATGGTATTACTGGTAGTTACCGGCATTGTAACCTACAACATCATCAGACGCTTCAACATTGAAAAGCCCCTGCAAATAATTGCCGGCAATACAGCGCTTACCCGCGTACTGCCAGACGGATCAACCGTTGTACTCAACAAACACGCATCGCTTGAATATCCGTCTCAATTCAACAGTAAAGAAAGAAAAGTAACCTTGAAAGGTGAAGGCTTTTTTACTGTTACCCACAATACGGCACAACCATTTGTGGTAGCCTGCGGCAAGCTCAACATCACGGTGGTGGGCACCGCATTCAACGTAAAGATGGGTACCGATACCACCACAGTAATTGTAGAAGAAGGAAAAGTAAGGGTAAGCAATGAGCAACAGTCGCTCCTGCTGCTTCCCGGCCAACAGGCATCTGTAAACAACAACAGCGGCCAAATGCAACAAACCAACCAAACAGACCGCCTCTACATGTATTACCGCAACCGGGTTTTTGTGTGCGATGCAACCCCGCTGTGGAAACTGGTAGAAGCATTGAATGATGCCTATGATGCGCATATTGTTATTGCCAATAAGGAGCTCGCCAATTTACCCATTAGTACCACTTTTAACAATGAACCCTTAGATAAGATTCTGCTGGTAATTGCGCAAACCTTCAATGCAAGGTGGGAGAAAAAAGAAAACAGTATCCTGTTAAAATGATGAAACAAGTATTGCATCATTGCTGTAAAGTATTAACCATTCTGCAAAAGAAATTATGGCTGATGGCCCTTGGCTGTACATTGATGCATTGCAGCTTTGCACAGGTGCTCACGGAAAAACCCATCAGCCTGGATATAAAAAAACAGCCCCTGGGAGATGTGCTTGAAATTATCAGTAACCAGGCAGATTTTTATTTCTCCTATAACAGCAATATCATTAACAAAGACAGCCTGGTAAGTATTACCGTAAGCGGTAAACCCTTGCGACTGGTATTGGACCAACTTTTCCGCAATCGCTACGCCTACAGGGTCAGCGGAAAATATATTATTGTACGATTGGCCGCTTACAATCCGCCACCGCAAAAATCGGCTTATAACAATGGCTACATCCTCCGGGGTTATATCGTTGACCGGGAAACGGGTGAGGCTGTAAGAGACGCAAGTGTCTATGAAAAAAAACACCTGCAATCTGCGTTAACCAATGCAAACGGGTATTTTGCCATCCGGTTAAAGA
>DATJGC010000500.1:0-2718 GCA_035495345.1 Chitinophagaceae bacterium
CCTCGCTGCTGGTGAACCATAGCAAGGAACCCGCAAGTATCTGCTTTGCACCGCAGGTAAAACAAGCAGGCCAATACGGGATTTATTTTATTACCCTACGCTAAAAGGCATGGCGGAGGCCACGCAGACAAGGATATTTGATGGTAAAAAATGGACAACTAAAATGATTGAGCATGCGGCTGTAAATGTGCTGGGACAAACCTCTGGCGAATGGATTCTTTTAGGCGAATTTGCATTGCCCAAAGGCGACAAAGCCTGCGTAGAAATTTCCAATAAAAATGCTAATGGCACCGTAGTAGCAGATGCCGTTTTATTTGTTCCTGTAAATAAATAACAGCACCGTAGAAAGCGGTGTTACGACAGTATACATCCAATGCCTGTTAATGATCCTGTTCAATGATTTTGTAATCATTGAATTGTTTTAAAAAGGTAAAGCTGAACACTGAAGATCAGGGCTTGCTACTAACGGTAGCGGCGGCTCAAACTTCAATGTTCAGCTTTTTTTGCGGATGTCTTTCTTACTTTTCGGCTGTAGGGTAATTTACTTAGCGAGCAGTTTATCAGTTATCCAGGTAATAAACTTTTCGTTTTCTTCCGGGAAGGTCCAGTGGCCGGTTTCCAGGGCCAGGTATAATTGTTTGGGTGCTTTGATGGCATTGTAGGCGGCATAGGTAGAAGTGGGCGGACAAACCTCGTCGTTAAAACCCCATGCATAAAACCCTTCCACTTTGAGTTGGCGCGCAAAGTTTACCACATCAAAATAACCGACAGTATTTAGCTTATCAGGTTTGTTATTGTACTGCAGGTTATTGTTGTCGAAGTAATGAGGCCATCCACCGGCGCGACCGTTCAGGTAACCTGTTACATCTGATAATGCAGGGTACAATGCAGAAAGGTATTTTACACGATCATCTAGCGAAGCGGTTACGATAGACAGCGCCCCACCCTGGCTGCCACCGCAAACGCCCAGGTTTTTACCATCGTACTGCGGTAAAGATGATAAGAAATCATTCGCCCTTATACAACCTGCATACACGCGTTTGTAATAAAAGCGATCTTTATTGTCGAGGCCAATATTCGGATAACCATTTAATGCACCGGCTGCCAGGCTTGCGTACACGTTATCGTCCATAATTACGGGTATTCCATGAATACCAATTTCAAGCGTAATAATTCCTTTTTCTGCCGTGGCTACATCACCCCGGTAGGCGCGTACACCGGCGCCCGGCACCTTTAGTAATGCAGGATATTTTCCATCCTTTTTTGGTACGCACAAGATTCCATAGAGCCTTGCATTGCCGATGTTCTGCATATTTACCTGGTATACATTTACGGTTTCTGTGCAACGCTCAGGCAGCAGCAGCAGCTTTGCATCAACCGGTACCTTAGCGAGGTCTTCCTTTACCTTGTTCCAAAACTGGTTGAAGTCGGCCGGCATGGCAACGGTGGGTTGAATGGCAGTGGGAGAAAATCCGGCAGTGGCCAGGTTGCGATACGTTTTACCATTTACATTGGCGGTTACAATACAACGCAAAAAGCCGGGTACTGAAAGGCTGCCGCCCTCTATCAGCTTTTTACCATCTGCCAGTGTAGCCGAATCAATTACCAGCGGCTTCATCTTCTCCGGCCCCAGCTCGTACCTGATTTTTACGCCGGCAATAGGATTGCCTGCCTGCAGCACGGTTACCATAAATTTTACTTTTTCGCCGGTTTTGTAGAGCCAGTCTGGGTGGTCTGGCGCTACCACTATTTTTACCAGTTGTTCAGGAGGCTGCGCAACAGCGGTTAACGACAGCAGCAGACAGGCCAAGAGACCGATGGATAATGAAACTTGTTTCATACTAATTGTATTTTTCAGCATTTATGTGAGGTGGTTGTTAGACTTGTTTCGGTGGCGATAGTGCGCTACCATTGCACCACGCGGGTTAAAGATAGCGGCAATTTTGATTGCATGAAGAGGCAGCATGCCAGCTTTGAAATATTTAATGAGGCCGGGGTTTGCGAAAGCCCTGCGTTCATTATTTTTGAAGCATGCAACATCCCAACAATAAAATGCAGGTGGAACGCCTCCTATTTTTTAGCGATGCAGTGATTGCGATTGCCATCACGCTTTTAATCATTGAAATTAAGCCGCCGCACCTGGGCGGGCATGCTGAGCCGGAGGAAAATATACGCAGTTTAATACCTAAATTCATTGCATTTTTAATCAGCTTCTTTGTCATTGCCATCTACTGGAAGGCGCACCATCATTTGTTTGGTTTTATCACCACGTATTCAGACAAGCTTATTTGGATCAATACTTTTTTCCTGCTATCAATTGTTGTGATGCCCTTCTCTTCTGCGTTGTACAGTGAGAACTTTGGTATAGACGCGGCGTACGCCGTGTATTGCATCAATATAATTTTAACCGGCGTTTTAAATTGCTGGCTGGTGCGCTGTATATCGGCCGCTAAGCCGGCCATTGCTACCGTGGCGGGCAATAAACAGTTCAGAACCTATTACATGCTGCGCGGGCTGATTCCACCATTGGTGTTCTTAATTTCACTGTTGGTCTCTTATTGGTCGCCCACCCTGTCCAGGATTTGTTTTATGCTCATTTTTCCTTTCATTGCGCTGGCAAAACGCAGGTATGGAAAGTTTGAGGGGTGATACCATTTCCGTTGCTGTTGGCTGTGCTATTGAACAGGCAGCAGTTACCAGCAATAGCATAATGGAAGT
>DATJGC010000501.1:0-5150 GCA_035495345.1 Chitinophagaceae bacterium
AAAGTTTTTTAGTCCCATACTGTTTTGTTGAATGTGAGGAATCGGTTTTCTCTTCTCAGTTGTTACAAAAACATGTTGTTGTAATTCGTGGAGTAAATGTAGATGGGTGTAAAAAACTGGTGAATGGCTATTCCATCAACCACATTTTTTTGCCGGCTATTTATAGAAAGCAGCGGTGAAATGATCAGCATTACCGGTGAAATGCATGCAAATGGGCTGTTTAGATACAATGTTGCAAAATTTGGGTTTGGAAGGCTGTATACCGGGGCCGGCAAGGCCGCAACGGCCGGTGGGCGAATGGATAAAAGCCAGTCTGGCTAAGGCTTATTGCTTAGTAAATGTTTCCAAAAAAGGGAAGGAGCTGCTTATTTTTATTTGCTGCAATATCCGTTTTACGTGAGCGTTTTTTAAAGGATTACTTGCGCGCAAAACCCGCTATAGCCACTTAAAACCCGGAAACATGCTTACAAAACTGGATGCAAAAATTTTTCTGGTAGATGATGATGTACTTTGCCTGAACCTTTACAAACAGTTTTTAAAACAGCTGGGGTATAACAATATTTTTTTGTTTGATAATGGCAACGATTGTCTTACCCAACTTGACATCACAAAACCCGATATCATTTTTCTCGATTACAATATGGATGAGCTGAACGGCATTGACGTACTGAAACAAATCAAGAAATTTGACCCATCCATTACTGTGCTGTTTATCTCAGGGCAGGAAGACATTGAAATTGCGGTAAACACCATTAAGCACGGGGCGCTTGATTACATTGTGAAGTCTTCCCTGAGCACAGAGAAGATGAAATCTATTATGGAAAGAATTGAAAATCTTATGACGCCGCACACCGCTGAGGCTTCTGATAAAAAATCATTACTGAAAAGACTTTTTTCCTAACCAGCCTTATCTTTTTGATCTGTAAAGCCTTTCTTACCAAAGAAAGGCTTTATTTTTTTACCCATTGGCCGGGTAAATAGGGAGCAGCATAAAAAAACCGCAGGTCAGCTTCTTGCGTTGCCAACCTGCGGTGTTCATCTGTATGTAGTAGTCGTCTCTATTCTTCTTGTTCGGTCATTACCCCCCACTTTATTACTGTACCAGTATCTTACGGGTGAAATTGAAGCCTGCTTTCTGCACCTGCAAAATGTACATGGCATTTTTAACCACCGGCGATAAGTAGATTTCATAGCTTCCGCTGCCCGCCAGGTGCAATATGCCCTGCTGCAGTGTTTGACCGCTCAGCGTGTTGATGCGGTACTCAAAATCGCCGCTGAGGTTACTGGCCGTTACATGGAGGCTGCTATGTGCAGGGTTGGCAACAGCCATGGTACGTTCAGTGATGGTATTGCTGTTAAGTGTTACTATATCAGACAACTTTGTTTTGCCGTCTGTATCCACACTCTTTAAGCGATAGTAGGTTACAGTGTTGAGCGCCTTTGTATCTGTAAAGCTGTACTGCTGCACCGCAGTAAGGTTACGCGCGGGCAACTGACCGATGGTATAAAAAGAGAAGCCATCATCACTGCGCTGCACTTCATAATAATGCACATTTATTTCATCACTGGTAGTCCATTTTACCAATGCATTTTGGTTAAGGATGGACGCACTGAACTGCAAGAGGTGCACAGGCAATGCAAAGGAAAGACTGCCAAACGTAAAAGGACCAAAAGCAGAAAGCGTATTGGAACTAATGGTACCCGTGGTGGCCACGTTGCCCGTTGCACCGCTGCCTGCCTGTGTCCACAAACCGCCGGTGTAGTTGGCAACCCGTATATTGGTGAGCAGGTAGGGCGGCATGGCAATCTTGCTGTTATCCCAGTTCATCCCTATAGTGGCGGTGCCACCGCTTACTTTGTTTACTATCCAGTATTCATTAGGGTCTACGGTTACCAGCGGTGAAGCCAGGTTGCCGGTATTGGTGGTAGCACCCGCATAATTTGCATTGAATACCGAGGCTGCAGAAAGCGCATTGATGGCAATGGTTCTTTCAACGGTGCCATTACCCACCGGGAATACAAACGCGGTGTTGCCGTTCTTTGTAACCCATCCTTTCACATGCCTTGTGTCTGCGTCTCCGGTATAGGAAGCACCGGCTTCATAGATTAGGTAATTGGGCGTTACCGAAGAGCTGAGTACACCAGCGGTAAAGGTATGGATGCCGCTTACGCTTACATCGTTATTGAGTGTAATGCCGGCGGCATTATTGGTGACAAGGTTAAAGGTTTTAAATGGCTGCGTTCCGGCAACGGATTGCAGTGCCGACCCGGAAAGGTACAAGGTGCCGGTACCCGTGGCCATGGCAGCCTGTGCGTTGTTGATATTCTGCAGCACATAGAAATTACCGTTATTGGTAAGTGCCGCGCCGGAAGCGTTGTTAAATGAACCGTTTACATACAGGATGGTAGACGGGCCCGAAACAAACAGCGTACCATTGTTCTGCAGATCCGTCTGTGCATGCAGGGCGGCAGCAGACAGCAATGCGGTTATTGAAAATAGGATTGCTTTCATGTAACTGGATATTTGGATTTACTATTTGTTTGCTTTCAGGTCAGTGATGGTTTTCTTCATTTCATTGATCTGTTGCTGCAACTCCTTTATTGAATTAATGAGCACGGGCACCAGTTCTGCATAGTTCATACCCAGGTTTTCCTTTGTTGCATCACCGGTTACCACCTGTGGTATAATTTTTTGTACGTCCTGTGCAATAAGGCCAATCTTATTTTTACCGCTATTGTCTTTCCAATCATAGCTCACAGGCTGCAGTTGCAATACTTCCTGCAGGCCATAGTTCAGCGGCAGAATGTTTTTCTTAAGCCTGATATCTGAGGTCTGGATGGTACCGTTAGCAGACCATACGGCCGACCAGCGATTGGTGCTGTTGCCTACCGTATAGGTGTTATCCTGGCCCGGCACCAGTCCAGTGTTGTTGATGCGCATGCGCTCAATATTATTTCCGCTGGTAGTAGTGTAGAAAATAAGGCTTTTATTATTGGTGGAATTTCCTATTACAAAATCATTACCGGTGGTATAGAGATAGGCATTATTAGCCCCGCCTAAAATGCCGGTGGCAGAATAAGCGCTTGAGTTAATACCCATGTCTATATAGTTAACCGTTTCACTGCCGTTGTCTGCAGTAGCCACCACGTCTGAAGAAGCTAGCGCACCGTTCGACTGATTCTGTATATTCAGCTGTAAATAAGTATTGTTGTTGCCGCGGCCCACAATGGCATTTACTGAACCGGAAGCTCCCGCATCCACCAATAATTTTTCCCTGTTAGAGCCTGAAAAACTTTCGGTACCAATACCTACTGATAACGCGGTATTGCTGCGGTCTCCAAGAATAACTTCATTGGCCTGGCTGGCCACTGCATTATACCCGATGGCAGTAGAATTATTGGCTGAACCGCTGGCGGTAGCCCCTGCCCCTATGGCCACTGCGTTAGACACAAAACCAACAGTAGCGCCGGTACCAACAGCAATACCATTGTTACCGCTTACCGCCGCCGTGCTGCCGATAGCAACCGCCGGGCTAATACCAAAGGCAGTAGATGAACCCGTGCCAATGGCCACCGAGCTAACACTGTTTGAAACCGCGTTATTACCAATGGCCACAGAACTGGTGGCATTGGCTACGGCCTTGTTGGCGGCCGTACTATTACTACCAATGGCAATAGCATTAGAACCGTTTGCAGTAGCATTGCTGCCAATAGCCACGGCATCAGTTATACTATAAGCCGTGGTAGCCGCAGCACCAATGGCAATTGCATTGGTATTATTGGCCGCCGCGTTATTGCCAATGGCAAATGAATTGCTGCCATTGGTGGTGGCATCATTACCAATTGCAAAAGAGTTATCTGTATTTACGGCTGCATCATTACCTATCGCAAAACCATCTGTATGATTAAAACCTACGGTGGCATTGGTACCCAACGCATAAGAAAGCGTAGAGTTGCTGGTACTGGCACCTGCACCGACGGCAATAGCGGTTTGGTCGAAACGTGCTGCCTGTATATTGTTTACTTTTAAAAGAAAGGCCTGTGCATCTGTGGTACCCAGGAAATTGCTGGACGGACTGGTACCTGCATTACCGGTAAGCGCCCATGCATTGATAGCACCCGCGCCAATTTTTCTTACCACACCATTGGCAATGGTAAGCACGCTGTCTGCGTTGGTTCCGGTTTGAACGCCGGCAAGGTAAAGTGGATTGGAAGCAGCGGTTACATGTAAACGGTAGAGCGGGTTGTTATTGCCAATGCCCACGTTACCTGTACCGTTAATGCGCATTCTTTCATTGGTAGCTTGTGCAGTGCCCCCGGTCATAAATACAAGCGACTTGTTGGCCGCCCCCGTACCTACCAGAAAGTTCTGCCCCATATTGTATAAATACGCGTCATTGGCAGCTCCCATTACACCACCGGCGTAATTGCTGCCATTGATACCCATATCTACATAGTTATTGGTTTCGCTGCCGTTGTCTGCAGTGGCCACCACGTCTGATGAAGCGCTGGCACCCGAAGACTGGTTCTGGATATTCAATTGAAGATAGCCATCTATGCTACCCTTGCCTACAATAGCGTTTACGGAACTGGTGGTGCCCGCATTGACCAGTAATTTTTCTGGGTTGGTGGCATTGAATGATGTTGTGCCTACCCCCAGGTTACCGGCGGCAGACAGCCGCATTTTCTCTGTATTATTGGTTACAAAAGGGAAATCAAAATTATTGAGCGTGCCGATTGATTTTAACGATGCTACGCTGTTACCTCCCTGGCTCCAGTTGGTGCCTGAACCGGTGGGCAGGCTTTGCGCAGTAATATTCCAGGAAACACCATTACTTACCACGCGCACGCTTTCGTTGGCTTCGTCCAGCAACCAGGTAGACAAGCCATCAATGGTCTGTGATGAGGTGGTGGCAATGGTGAGCAACGCAATGGTGCTGCTCACATTTTTTATCCAGTAGGCGCGACCAATACAGGCAGTAGCATCCGGCAGTGTTAAGGTAGCTGCCGAGCTGCCGGTAAACACCAGCATATTGTCTGAGGCAGTAACCGCATTGCTGGTTGTAAAGGCGCGGTAATTGAGCGACATAGACCCGCGTACATCCAGGGTAGAATTGGGAGATGTGGTACCAACGCCAATCTGCGCATGT
>DATJGC010000502.1:0-3680 GCA_035495345.1 Chitinophagaceae bacterium
TCCAAAAAGCAACCGCAGTATTTTTGTGATCAATGAAATACCGGATTTGCAGGCACGTATACAGGTGGCACTTTTCAACATACTGGAAGAAGGCGATATACAGATAAGAGGGTTTAAGCTTCGTTTACCACTTGATATACTCTTTGTTTTTACTGCCAACCCTGAAGATTATACCAACCGTGGCTCTATTGTTACACCGCTTAAAGACAGGATAGAAAGCCAGATACTCACGCACTATCCAAAAACGCTTGAAACATCACTTGCCATTACAGAACAGGAAGCAGATGTGCATGCAGATCAGAAAGAACGCGTTAAGATAAGCGACCTTGTAAAGCGCCTCATTGAACAGGTAGCATTTGAGGCACGCAACAATGAATACGTTGATAAAAAGAGTGGCGTTTCTGCACGTTTAACCATTGCCGCTTTTGAAAACGCCGTAAGCGCCGCAGAAAGAAGGGCCATTCTTAATAATGAAAAGCAAACACAGGTTTGGATCAGCGACCTTGCGGGCATCATACCTTCTATAACCGGTAAGATTGAACTGGTGTATGAAGGCGAACAGGAAGGCCCCTTCCAGGTAGCCATGAACCTGATGGACAAGGCCGTGCGTACCCAGTTTGTGCAATATTTCCCTAACCCTGAAACGTTTAAAAAGCGCAGGGCCACCGGTAAAGAATCTACCAAAGAACCGGAGAACCCCTACAAATCTATCAGCAGGTGGTTTGATAGTGGCAATGCAACCGATATGCCCTTCAGCCTTACTGATAAAAGCAAGGTATTAGAATTGTATAAGGTAGACGGACTGCATGCACTGGTAAAAAAATATTTTCCGCATGCCAATGAAATGGAAGCTGCCTTGCTCATGGAATTTGTGTTGCATGGACTGGCCTCTTACTCGCTGATCAGTAAAAAAGTGGTGGAGAACCGTATAGAGTTTAAAGACCTGATTGGCTCAATGGTTAACCTGGGCACCGGCAGTTTTAACAGTGAAACTGATTTTGACAACGAAGACCTGAGTTAAAAGACATCAATATAAGTCTACTGGCCCGCCGTTTTTTTTGCAAATGCAGAAGCCGGCGGGTCATTTTATTAGCGGGTCTGCAGCAAAGTAATTGCTGAGCTGCGTTTTCATACTGCTTACTTCATCTGCATCTGCCATAATGGTTTGCAATGTTTCCTGCATACCTGCATTTACAAACTGCATATTGCTGTTCATTTTTATGCTGGCAGAAGAATGAAATTCACTGGCGCCGGTTTTTTTGGCCAGTTCAATAATATTAGCAGCGCGTATGCCGCTGCCAGGCATGATGGAAATACGATCGTTTGCCTGTCGCACCAGATCATTTAACAACTGAATGCCGTCTGCGGCTACAGGTTTATGACCAGAGGTAAGTATCCGCTCGCAACCTATCTGGATGATTTCTTCCATGGCCTCAAACGGGTTATTGGCGCGGTCGAACGCCCGGTGAAAGGTAACACCCATGGGATAAGCAAGTGCTACCAGGCGGCTGCATCTTTCTTTATCAATACTGCCATCCTGTTGCAACATACCGATTACCACGCCTTCACAACCGAGCTCTTTGCTTAGCAGTATCTCGGTCTTCATTACGCTGAATTCTTCATCGCTATAAAAAAAATCGCCGCCGCGTGGCCGTATGATGGGGTATACCGGTAATTGTATTTTTTCCTTTACAAGCTTTATGGTACCATAGCCCGCCGTGGTGCCGCCCTCGCCTGCATCTGCACATAATTCTATACGGTCTGCCCCGGCCGCTGCAGCTACCAGGCATGAACTATAACTGTAGCAACATATTTCCAGTGTAAATGACATCTCAGCTTTTTTTATGCATCAACTTACGGGCGCCTTCATAAAATATTTGGCGTTTATCAGTTTTTCTTCGCTCTTGGTTTTTACCGCAAAATTAAAACCTGATTGCAGTGCATAAGCACCCACCTCCCCTTTTTTATTAATGGCCACAAAGGCTACCTGTATCTCTTTGGCCTTTGCGCCTTTTATTTTGATGATGCGCTCTACTACTTTTTTACAGGCCATTTCGGGCGATAATCCCTGGCGCATGTATTCTACTACGGTATGTGAACCGCAGATACGTATCACATCTTCTCCCTGGCCGGTAGCCGTGGCCGCGCCTACTTCATTGTCTACATAAAGACCCGCACCAATGATGGGTGAGTCTCCCAGTCGCCCCCGCATTTTAAAGCCCATGCCGCTGGTGGTACAACTACCGCTGAGGTTACCTGCGGCATCCATTGCCACCATGCCAATGGTATCATGGTTCCAGTCACCGCTATCCAGTTGTGCAGGCGCAAAGGGTCCGTGCCCCTTGGGTGTATTTTCTATATTGATGACCGGTTTGTATTCAGACTTCTGCAGCCAGCGCTGGTATTCTTGCTGCGCTTCTTCGCTGAGCTTTTGTTCTTCCAGCGGAAAGCCTTCAGCCACCGCAAATTGCTGCGCACCACTGCCCACCAGCATTACGTGCGGTGTTTTTTCCATTACCCGACGTGCTACAGAAATGGGGTGTTTGATTCTTTCAAGAAAGGCTACACTACCACAGTTAAACTGGTGATCCATGATACAGGCATCCAGCGTAACAAAACCATCCCTGTCTGGATTGGCGCCCAACCCTACGCAACAACTTTGTTCATTTTCAGTTACCATTACACCGGCTTCCACCGCATCAAGTGCAGCACCGCCTTTCTTCAGCACTTCCCATGCACCTTTGTTGGCGTTTATACCGGCCTGCCAGGTAGAGATTACAATGGGCATGCCTTTCACAAGGGGGGCCGGTGCTGGCTGCTCATACCCTTTTTTGCCCAGCAGTAAGGCCACGGAACTTAATAAAGACGACTGAAGAAATTTTCTCCTGTTGGCCATTGATAATTTTTTAAAAAGAAACTAAGGTAATGCATTTACAAAAAGAAAGCAGCGCTATGGAGATGTAAAGCTTGCGCTGTGTGCGCGTGTTAATAAGTTATTTTCCGGTCGCGCGCAATCGTCATCCACTCACCCCTCACGAGGCCGTTGTCTATAGTGATGGCACGTTCATATAAGGCTACTGTAGGACAAATATGCAAAGGCAAACCGTATAATACATCCCCGGGCTGATAACCATGGCTAATGCCTGCCTGCAACACCAGGTGTTCTTCACTCTGGCTGATGGGTGTTAACGTGGGTGAATTGAGAAAATACACGCGCCGCTGCAGTTCATTTTCGGCAGCAATAGACTTATGACCCAGATCAGTAGTGATGCGGTCTGCTGTGGGTAGTGAGATGATGCGGGTGATTACCAGCGCTGCGGGACGAAAAGCCTGTTCAGGGCATAGATCGCTGTAGCCCTTATCCCAGTAAATAAACGTGCCCGGACTGCATTCTATGCCTTCACGTTTGCAGTGGATAGAGAAGGTAGGAGACCCGCCCATGATAATAACCGGTTTGTTGAAACCCCGTATAGTAAGATCTTTTTGTAGTATGGCCACCGTGGAAAAAGCTTCGTCTGCATGTGCGGTGCGCAGTGTAAAATCTACATCGCGGATATGACCATCATAGGCATGCAGGCCAACCGGCGTTATACCTTGTAGTTGATCACAAAGCTGGTAAAGATCAATTACTTCTTTGCCGGGGGCGATGCCTGTGCGGTGCATACCCACGTTCAGGTCTA
>DATJGC010000503.1:0-3693 GCA_035495345.1 Chitinophagaceae bacterium
TTAGCAGATAAGGAAGATGAAAATCCCGATATCACCAATTACATAGGCGCCGGCGATCTCACCCTCATTCGCTCGCTGGGCAGGCATCAGTTGTCGATGGTGGCCACGCATTCAATACGTTTTACAAAATCCCTGGGGCGCGCAAGTATGCAGGCCAACTGGACCTTCCCGGTGTCTGGCAACTTACGGGGTTTGTTGCAGGTATCTGAAGGTTATGGCGAAACACTGGTAGACTACAACCACCGGCAAACCACCATTGGCCTGAGCGTTTCATTGGTAGAGTGGTAATGCAAAAATTGCCGCCTCTTTGATCAGGACAATGGCCCGGCAGCACGCGCAAATTATTTTAGAATGGAAGCATCAGCAACGTTTCCTTCATACATGTTTAAGTTAAGGTTTCTCCCCTGCAATCAGCGTACAACGAAGCAAAAGAAAATAAACAATGGAGAGGCCTGCTTCTCATCCTTTGCTTGGCTGCACTGGTATCCAAAAACCCGGCTTTTTGCTGGATATCCGGTAGCTGAACCAGCAAGCCGGAAAGAAAAAATTTTTTTATCAACAAACGCCGTAAACCCGCCGCCACAAACGCTCCCGTTAGTTTTTAACAACTGGTGGACAAGTCGTTCACATTAATTTAATATTGATTAGTAATGTTGTGATGTGAATATGGTTGCCGTGGCAATAACATGTTGCGGAATTAAAAGGGAATCCGGCGAACTTCCGGAACTATCCCCGTAGCTGTAAATCCTGTGACAATCCGTTGTCAGCCACTTTCTGAAGACAAGCCACTGAACAGCAATCGTTGTATGGGAAGGCTCAGAAAGCGGGAAAGTCAGAAGACCTGCCGTATCACACGTAAAACAATAGTAAACGCTTTCGGGTGAAAGGTGTGTACTGGCTGCAAAAGGATTTCTTCCTGCTGTAATCAGCACCCGTCTCCCCCACCGGCTGAATATTCACTGCAAAAAAATAGGTGTATGGCGCAAGAAAATGAAGTGTTATTGAGAGAGAACAAAGATCGTTTTGTTATCCTTCCAATAAAATACCCGCGCGTTTGGGAGCAGTATAAAAAACATGAGGCAAGTTTTTGGACGGCTGAGGAAATTGATCTCAGCAGTGATTTAAAAGACTGGGCAGCATTGAACGATGGTGAACGTCATTTTATTTCACATGTGCTGGCATTTTTTGCGGCAAGCGATGGCATCGTGAATGAAAACCTGGCCGTTAATTTCATGAGTGAAGTACAATTGCCCGAAGCAAGGTGCTTTTATGGTTTCCAGATTATGATGGAAAACATTCATTCAGAAACATACGCCCTGCTGATAGATACTTATATAAAAGACCCGGCAGAAAAATACCGTCTCTTTCATGCCATTGATACCGTACCGGCGGTGAAGAAAAAAGCTGAATGGGCATTGCGCTGGATAGACAATGGCAATTTTGCAGAACGCCTGGTGGCTTTTGCGGCCGTTGAAGGAATCTTCTTCAGTGGCAGCTTCTGTTCTATCTTCTGGCTAAAGAAAAGGGGCCTGATGCCCGGCCTCACGTTCAGCAACGAACTCATCAGCAGGGACGAAGGTCTGCATTGTGAGTTTGCCTGTTTGCTCTACAGCATGCTCAACGAAAAATTGCCTGAAGAACAGGTGATTGGTATCATCAGTGATGCCGTAGCCATTGAAAAGGAATTTATCACGGAGGCGTTGCCGGTGGCCCTCATTGGCATGAATGCAAAATTGATGCAGCAGTACATAGAATTTGTGGCAGACCGATGGCTGGCTGAGCTGGGCTGTAGAAAAATCTACAATGCCTCTAATCCATTTGACTTTATGGAAATGATTTCGCTGGAAGGCAAAACCAATTTCTTTGAAAAAAGAGTGGGCGACTACCAGAAATCAGGCGTGCTCTCCGGCAAGGAATCACAGGCGTTTTCAGTAGACGAAGATTTCTAAACCATCGCTGCAGCTTTCAACTTAGCCCATTTATCGGGTAGTGATCGCCTTGCGCAGCAAACCCCTTTTTTGACTTTTGACTTTTGAATTTTGACTTTTGACTTTTGACTTTTCCGCAACTAACCATTAAATGCAGAACATATGTTTGTAATAAAAAGAAACGGCAAACGCGAGAGCGTTAAGTTTGATAAAATCACCGCCCGCATTGAAAAGCTGTGCTATGGGTTGGAGCGCCGCTTTGTGAACTCTATTGATGTGGCAAAAAAAGTGATTGAAGGTTTATATGATGGTGTAACCACCACCGAGCTGGATAACCTGGCCGCAGAAACCGCGGCATCGCTCACTGTGAAGCACCCGGATTATGCATTGCTGGCCAGCAGGATTGCCGTAAGCAACCTCCACAAGAATACCATTAAGAGCTTCTCCCATACCATGAAGCTTTTGTATGAATGCACAGACAGCAAAACAGGCAAATACCTTCCGTTGCTGGCAGACGATGTATGGAAAATCATTCAGGACAATGCCGAACTGCTGGATTCAACCATCATTTATGACCGCGACTATGGCTTTGATAATTTCGGTTTTAAAACACTGGAAAAATCTTACCTGTTAAAGCTCGATGGAAAAGTAGTAGAACGGCCGCAGCACATGTACATGCGCGTGGCCATCGGTATTCACAAAGAAGACATTGACAGCGTTATAAAGACCTATCACCTGATGAGCGAACGCTGGTTTACACACGCCACCCCCACCCTCTTCAACGCGGGCACACCAAAGCCGCAGATGAGCAGCTGTTTCCTGCTGACGATGAAAGACGACAGCATTGATGGCATTTATGATACACTGAAGCAAACCGCCAAGATATCACAAAGTGCAGGCGGTATCGGCCTGGCTATCCATGGCATACGCGCTACTGGCAGCTATATAGGCGGCACCAACGGTACCAGCAATGGCATCATCCCTATGTTAAAGGTATTTAATGATACCGCAAGGTATGTAGACCAGGGGGGTGGTAAGCGCAAGGGCGCCTTTGCCATTTACCTGGAGCCTTGGCATGCAGATGTATTTGAGTTCCTCGACCTTAGAAAAAACCACGGTAAGGAAGAGATGCGCGCGCGTGATCTTTTTTACGCTTTGTGGATTCCCGATCTTTTCATGAAACGCGTGGAAGCCGGTGGAGAATGGAGCCTGTTTTGCCCTAACGAAGCACCCGGTCTGCATGAATGCTGGGGCGCTGAGTTTGAAGCATTGTATGAAAAATACGAGGCAGCTGGCAAAGCAAGAAGAACGGTGAAGGCACAGGATCTCTGGTTTGCTATTTTAGATGCGCAGATAGAAACCGGTACACCCTACCTTTTGTACAAGGATGCCGCTAACGGCAAGAGCAACCAGCAAAACCTGGGCACTATAAAAAGCTCCAACCTCTGCACAGAGATAATGGAGTATACTTCGCCCGAAGAAGTAGCAGTTTGTAACCTGGCATCATTGGCGTTGCCGCGTTTTGTTATCAATGGCGCTTTTGATCACCAGAAATTGTACGAGGTTACTTACCAGGCCGCCATCAACCTCAACAGGATCATCGACAACAATTACTATCCAATAGAAGAGGCAAGGTATTCTAACATGAAGCACCGCCCCATTGGTTTAGGCGTACAGGGCCTGGCCGATGTATTTATACTGATGCGCCTTCCTTTTGAAAGTGAAGCGGCAAAGACGCTGAACAAGGAAATTTTTGAAACCATTT
>DATJGC010000504.1:0-13540 GCA_035495345.1 Chitinophagaceae bacterium
GTATTGATGGCATGATGGTGAAGGGCGCTGCAAATACCAACATAGTATTCGTGTATTACTACCGAAACAAGTTTGATTGCCTGGATACAAACCTGCAGCGGGTGTATAGTGCCACCACCATCGACAGCACCGGCACCACCAACCTGCAACTTTCGCCTGCGGCGCCGGGCGGTGTTACACGCTTACAATCGCTTCCATCGCTTATCAATATCAGTGCTTGTATTGAAGGCAAGCGCCTGTATATTCGATCAGGATCCTTTGCAAAAAATGAATCTGCCGACCTGCTCGCGCAAAATGCCATCATAGACGTCTATTCTCTCAGCAATGGAAAATACATACAGAGCCTGTATGCGCCAAGGTTCAGGGGTAGGCAGCTCACTGCCTTTACCATAGTGGGCGATCAATTCTATGGATTGTACGGCCATTTTATCGCCTGCTTTAGCATCGTGCGCATTCGTTCAGACAAGCAATAGCCGGCAGCGCTATTCCTCGCTTACGGTTAGTATGCGCACCCAGCGTTGTTGTTTTTTTAATTGCATTTTGTAAGCTGCCAGGGCCTTGTTGATAGATCGCCAGTTGTTCATATCGGCCTCAATGGAAAACAGCGCAAGTCCGCCGTAATGACTTTCATCCAGCACCAGCAGCGGCAACTGGCAACTATTGTTGAGGTGCCGTACAAAATACGGCAGCGGGTTACCCAGCGAGTTATAATGATAAGAGCTGCTGCTGTGCAGTATTAATGAGTCGCTCCCGGTATATGCATGCTGCAACAAATTGGTATCAGCTACGGTAAGCAACAGGCAATCAAGTTTACGTCTTGTCCAGCTTGCCCTTACCCCGGCAAAACGCTGCAGGTCATGCTGCATGCATTTCCTAACACGCGCATCTGGCAAGGGAGGTGTAACAAGATTGTAATTGTAGAGATGACCACTCAGCAGCCTGGTACCGCTGAAACGCGGAAACCACCTGCTGCTATCGCGCACGCTGAATTGTACCCGTTGCGCTGGCAGCATATCTTCAAACTGCGCAGGATTGTCTGCATAGGCCAACCGTACCATGGTATTGATGCCTGCATTGGTGATTTGTATAAACCCACCACTGCTATCATTCCGCATCAACGCAAGGGCTCCCTGCACCTGGTTTACCTGGCCCGACCATACAGCGTACCAAATCGGGTGCACAGTATCGCCGCCATTGCCAGCGAGGAACAAGGGCTTTGTGGGGTCAAAGGAAAGATCACGCGCTGCATCATCCTTGGTTGCCATGGGGACTTTGATGCCCCTCATCATGGCGCGCAGGTTTACGGCGTTTACTTCACCGCTTTCCGTTATGGCCTTCACTACGCCGCTTTCGTTGATCCATACCGTATGCGGGATATAGGTATGCGGGAACAGGCGGCTCAAAATAGTATCACCCGTGATTCCCTGCAATGAAAAAGCACCAAGTCCTGCCTTTGCCCTGCGTTGGTTAAATTGTTCTACTACCGCTGCCGGCTCTTCGGTCACCAGCAAAATACGGAGGCTATCTGCAAATTCATTTTGCAAATGCGCCAGTTTGGGAAAAGCTGCAATACAGGCACCGCACCAGGTAGCCCAAAAATCTATTAGCAATAGCTTTCCATGAAACGCATTGCTATCCTTTTTTGCAGGCGGATGGTTTTTTAACCGCGCCCATACGGCAGTAGGCAATGTATCGCCAACCGTTAGAGGCCTTATGACGCCTGCATTGTTTTCTGCCTGTGCCAGCGCTGCATTAATGGATACAAACAATAGCGTAGCTACTGTGCAGCACTTAAAAAAATAATTGCCATTGCCAACCAACTTCATCGGGCTTCTTTTTTTTGCATCTTGTGTATACTCTCCTATCAATCAGTAGCCATTGTTTTGGGTGAGATGTTGATTGTTCAGCAGTTCTTTCAATGGCACCGGGTATAGTGTATCCCTGGACTGCCAGTGCGGTGCTTTTGCCTGCCCCAATACGGCATCTGCACGCTTCCACCTTTTAAGATCAAGCCAGCGGTGGCCCCATTCGGTAAATAGTTCAAAGCGTCTTTCGTTTTCAATTGCCAATAAGATTTCTTCCAGTGTTTGTGCGTTGCTTGCCGGGAGGCTCGCCCTGCTTCTTACAATGTCAAGGTCCTCTGCAGCGCTGCCGTTGCCCGTTAGCATGCCCAGCCTGGCCCTGGCCTCTGCCCGGATGAGGTAGCATTCTGCCAGTCGCAGCACAATACTGCATTCCGTTACATCTGCTGCATACCGTACACGGTATTTATACGGAAAGAAAAACGTTTGTCCGTTGCCGGTATAACTGTTTATCCATTGCTCTCTCCTGAGATCACCCGCTTCAAAAGACTGTACAAAGGAGGCTGGCAATGCTACATAGCTGGGCGCATCAGTAAGCATATAATAATAACCTTCGCTTGCATTATAGTTGGGAAATACCGGGTACAACTGCCAGATGGTTTCCATACTGCTCCGTTGAAATACCAGGGCCGGGTCTGCTACTAACTGGTAGTTGCCATTGGCAATGACTGCAGACGCGGCCTCGGCCGCCTTTTGCCAGTCTCCCATAAACAATTGCACCCTTGCCTGCAATGCAAGCGCCGCATATTTATTAGGGCGTGAGCGGTCTGCATCCATGTATTCTTCCTTCATCAGTTTACTGGCCAGTGTAAGATCGGCCATTATCTGCTGGTAGACAGCCGCCACCGGCAAGCGCGCCACCGAGGCATTGGCGCGGTAATCCGTAGTGCTGATAAACGGCACATCTCCCCATAAATTAACAAGGTAAAAATGAAGAAAGGCCCGCATAAACAAGGCTTCTCCCCGCAATTGTTGTTTTACAGCCGGGGAGACGCCGGTAGCCCCATCCAATCCTTCCATCACTGCATTGGCCTGGTAAATGAGCTGGTAGCAGGTTCTCCAGATGGCCAGGTTGCTGCCATTGGCAGGTGTAATGCCGTTGAGGTAAAATTCAGTATTCGCCGTGCTGAAAGAATAGTCCTGCAACTCGTCTGCAGACAATGCCGTTACCACCGAAATACTTTGCATGGCACCCGGGGCAAAACTACTGCCTGCCATTCTACTGTAAATACCCAGCATGGCCGCCGTTGCCTTAAGATCATTGGTATAAACGGAGGCGCTGGTGAGCTCAGTCACCGGCAAATCTACCTGCACCGCTTTTTTGCAGGCGGTGAGAAGAAAAACAAAACAAAGAAACTGACAAAGAAACTTGTAGTTATTGATATACATGATAGATGGAAATTAGAAGGTAAACTGAATGCCTGCAGACAGCTGGCGGAGCGGTGGCAATACTGCACTGCTCATGGTTTCAGGATCAAGGCCTTTATAGCTGCTGATGGTAAAAATATTTTGTGCCTGCAGGTACAGGCTTGCCTGCTGCAGGTGCAATGCTCCCAGTTGTTGCGCAGAAAGCGTATAAGAAAGGCTGAGGTTTTTTAATCTTACAAAAGAAGC
This sequence comes from Chitinophagaceae bacterium, assembly GCA_035495345.1. Lineage (GTDB taxonomy): Bacteria > Bacteroidota > Bacteroidia > Chitinophagales > Chitinophagaceae > JACMLD01. Next base: position 3,477 of record DATJGC010000504.1, read on the forward strand.
ATCCTCAATAATGGCATCGCCATTATAAATATGATCAGCATACAGATTATAAGCCGTGCTGGAAGGGTCTGTAGTAAATCTTTGTACGCTGGCAATATCGCCCGGCTGTTGCCATCTTTGCTGCACATCTACCGGCTGGTTGCCGAATGTGAGACCAGGTACCGGAAAATCAAGCTGGTAGTTATAGCCGCTTTGTTTTACCACCTGTATAAAGAAGCTGCATTGCCACTGTTTGTATTGCAGTTGGTTACTGATACCGCCAAACATGGTTTGCGCCACTTTCTTAAGGGCTATTGCATCATCGGGGAAGCTGATGGCATTGTCCTTATTAATATCTTCAAAACTGTATTGGCCGGTGGCGGGGTCCACACCGGTAGAATGGTATTTATACTGGCTGTTCAATGATTTGCCCACTACATACACATTGGCATAGGCAGAACGCTCAATGCCGGGATAGCTTACCAGTTTGTTGGAGGGAAAGCTGAGGTTTATTGCTGTGCGCCATTCAAATTGTTTGGTTTGAAGATTGATCACATTTGCTTCCAGTTCCCAGCCGCGGTTTTCTACCGTGGCGGGCAAATTGCCCTGTATGGTTGTAAAGCCGGTAGTCGCCGGCAGTGCAATACCCACCAACTGGTTACCAGACCTGTTGCGGTAATAACTAACGGTCAACAAGATCCGGTCGTGGATAAAACCAGTCTCCAGCGCCAGCTCCAGCTTCTTGTTCAGTTCCCATCCATAAGCGGGGTTTAACAAACGGGCAGGATATAAACCAGGGTTTCCATTATAAGCGTATGTGCTTGGCCGGTAGCTGCTCAGATAGCCATAGTCTGGTATCTGATCATTCCCCGTAGTGCCATAGCTGGCCCGCCACTTACCAAAACTCAGGAAGCGAAGGTGTTTTTTAATAAACTGTTCCTGCGAGAATATCCATGCAATACCTGCTGCGCCAAAATTGGCAAATTGTTTACCAGGACCAAAACGGCTGCTGCCGTCTCTTCTTGCCGTAAGGTTAACCAGGTATTTATCGCGCCAGTTATAGTGCGCCCTTGCAAATACCCCCTGGTATTTGTATTGCTGGTAGTAGTTGTCTGTGTTGATGGAGTTATCTACCGTAATACTCCCAGCCGCCGCCTTATTGGCCAGCAATGCATCGTCTGCAAAATTGGTGGCTAGTAATAACGATGCCTGCTTCTCGGTGTGCTGCAGGCTGCTGCCCAGTAGCAGCTGCAACTTGCCCGCTGCCATTTCTTGCTTGTACTCCAGCTGTGGCTCCCAGATAAACGTGGCCGCACTGCTGTTGCCAAAAGAAGAAGAACCGCTGGTAATGCCAAACAAAGGATTTATGGAAGCCAGCGGTGCCAGCGATACTTCCGATGCTTCAATTTTTGTGTAACCAATGCTTGTTTTAGCGGTGAGCCCCGGTAATAGCTGATAACTCAGCACCGCATTGGCCAATGCCGTGCTGGTTTTTACCTGGTAAGTTTCTAACAAAGGACCGTAGGGATTCGCAATAAAGAAATTATCCCAATTCAAATTACCCATGCTATCAAATGGTGGCGGTGCCACGGGTGCAAGGGTGAGTGCTGCCAGCGTTGGGTCTGTCCGTGACAAACGGTTGTTGTCTGTAAAATAACTGCCGGAGAAATTGAGTTTCAGGCGCTGGTTAGCCGAAGCCGCCAACATGCTGGCATGCAGGCCTGCTTTTTTATACGCAAATTCTCCGGGAAATACCGTTGTCTCACGCCGGTAATTGCCGCTCACTACAAACTGCGTGTTGGCCGCACCGCCGGAAACAGAGGCCTGCACATCATTCACCGTAGCCGTTCCACCCAACAGGTTCTGCTGCCAGTCGGTCTGCCGCGTTGTATCCCATGCCAGCAGATCGGTTGAATAGATATCACCCGCCGTTGGTGTAAGTCCGTCGTTGGCAAAAGCTTCGTGGCGCATTGCCAGGTATTGCTCCCTGTTCAGCAGTTTCATCTTTCGCGCCAGTTGCGCAATACCGGTAGAATAATTGAGGGTGGCAGTGGTTTTACCCGCCACTGCTTTTTTAGTGCTGATAAGTACAACGCCGTTGGCACCCCTGCTGCCATAAATGGCGGTGGCGTCTGCATCTTTTAGCACTTCCACTTGTTCTATATCAGCCGGGTTGATGGAGGCCAGGGGGTTGCCCTGTTTGGTAATAACACTGATGGAAGAACCCAGTGGCGTGCTGGTAAATGGAATGCCGTCAATAATATACAGCGGATCATTGCCTGCAGCTATAGAATTGCGGCCCCTGATATTGATATTGATACCGCCGCCGGCAATGCCTGTTGCCTGGGCAATATATACCCCCGGCATCCGGCCTTCAAGCGCTGTTAAAACATTGCTCACCGGTTGTGTAGCAATTGTACGCGCAGTTACCCCGCTGACCGATCCTGTGTTCAGTCTTTTTGAACTGCTGTAATAGCCCTTAACAATGATATCATCCAGCGTATGTTCAGCGGGTACCAGGTGAATGGTAAGATAGCGGTTACTCACCACCGTTAGCTGCTGTAAGCGGTAACCCACAAAGCTCAGTTCCAGTACAGTGCCGGCAGCAAGTTGCGCTAATTGAAACTGGCCTTTTTCATCCGTTACGGTAGATGGCCCCGACGGCCGGGCAATAACCGATACGCCGGAGAGCGGCTCGTTTTTCTCATTGCTCACCATGCCTCGTACGGATACGCCCGTTACGCGCTCCACCGCCTGGCGGAGCGCAACGATAATATATTTATCCTCCAGGCGATAGGTAAGCGGCTGCTGTTGAAAACAGGTACTGAGCGCCGTTTGCAATGGAAGACTGTCTGCATCAATCGTTACCTTATTACTCATGGCCATCTGTTCAGTACTGTACACCACGCGGTAGCCGGTTTGCTGACGGATATCCTGCAAGACCAGCTCAAGTGCCGCATTTTTATGGTGCAGGCTTACCTTTTGTGCGCTGCTGTTTAAGGGTAGTAAGAGTATATGGAGTACAAAGAGTGTCATGGCAGCTTTGCTGCAATGGGTAAAAAAAGTTTTGCTGATAAATAAACACATAAGCTTTGGTTTGAGGGAAAAAGAGTACTGTCTCTGCCAGGAGGCAGCGATCTGCTTAAAAAAATATATTGTACAGTCTTACCTGCTTACCGTAATGGTTTTGCCGCTGATACTGAAATGTACATCACCGGTAGCTTCCAGCAGGTGCAATAATGTTGAAACAGGTAATTGACGGGGTATTTCCGCAGTAAAATGCCGTTCGGTTTTTTCTTTATAAACAATGCTGGCATTGTACCACCGGGCTATCTCCTGCATAATATCTTCCAGCGCCGCATTCTTAAAACTGAAGACGCCTTCCTTCCATGCCAGCGCGGCAACGGTATCTCCCCGTGTGATCCTTAATTTACCATTTGCCAGGGCAAGCGCTTCCTCGCCGGGGTGCAGGGCATGGGCATCATTGATGGTAACCGCCCCATGCGTTAGGAGTATATCTACCGCCTGTTCATTGGCGTAGGCTCTAACATTGAACCCTGTACCCTTTACCCGGATGACCACATTATTTGCCGAAACGATAAAGGGGTGCCGTGCATCTTTTGCAATTTCAAAATATGCTTCGCCCTTGAGCGTAACGCTACGGCAACCGTTTACCAGCGCACTGGTATAACTAAGGGTAGACAGTGCATTCAGCCAAACCCTGCTGCCATCTGGTAATAACAGTTTGTATTGTGCGCCGGCACCCGTACTCAGTACATGCCTGCCACTAAAGGCTGCACTGCTGGCATTGCTTTGATGATAGGCTATATGGCCGCCTGCTATCAAGGCTACAGGCATGCCATTGGTGGCGGGTAGCAGGCCACGCAATGTATCCAGCAACAGGCTGTGCTCATCATCCAGTTGAATACGGGTACTACCTGCGGCCGGCCAAAGATCTTCCTTCGGTGCTGCTTGCACGTTAGTAAGTCGGGTTACGCGATTGTTTGGATGCAGCAATGGAAGTGCAAGCGCCAGCAGTACCACGGCTGCTGCCGCCAGCTGCCATGGCCGTACGGCAAATAATTGTTTTCGCACTTTTTGCAAAGCGTCATCCGTCCTGATTGACCTCATCTCTGCTAACCCGCCATGCAGTACAGGTTCATCTGTCAACCGCTCAAAGAGACATTGATTATCGAGGCTGGCATTTACCCACTCGTCCAGTTCCTGGTGCTCAGCAGCGGAAAGCGTTCTCTGAATAAATCCTGCCACCAACACTGCCACCCTAAATGCTTCTGCATTCTTTTTGTCTTCCTCGCTTTCGCGCGCTGCCGCATCCAGTGTAATAATTTTTCGCAATTGGCTTTTTTGAAGAAGGGTGAGTAAGGGTTTGTAGGGCTAAGACGGTGAAAGGGATGGAAAAGGTAATCTGGGTGGGTTGGAAATTGCCTGGAAATTTTTTTTCTGATAAAGTAGATTGCGTGCGGCATACAAACAGCACATCACTTACTGAATGTCTGTACAATTGCAGGCAATACGAAAAACTAAGTGCTCGTTATGCTGTCTACAGCAAGGTTACGGGCCGGTTAATGGGCAAGCATAAATAAGACCACAAACACACGCAGCGGCAACATTTTTCTAAGAAAGACCAGTCCGGCTTTCTTATGCAGTTTAATAGCGGTTAGGCTTACCTGTAATTCAGTTGCCACCTGTTTCACCGACTTCCCTTCTTCATACAGCATTTTTATTACTCTTTGTCGTTGTGGAGGCAACTGGTGAATGGCTTCCATCAACTCGCGCATCAGTTCTGCCTTTATCATATTCTCCCAAACCAGGGGCTCAACGGCGGGTACCACATGCATACCGTGGGCTTCTGCGCTCTTTCTTCTGGCTTCCTGTTTTAACCAGTCGATACAATCATTTTTTACAATGGTATACAAATAAGATTTGAGCACATTGAAATTGGTAAACATCGCTCTTCGCTTCCATACCTTAACAAACGCTTCCGCCGCTATCTCCTCTCCCACGGCCAGCTGCTGCGTTACCTGGCAACCAAAATAACTCAGCGCAGGATAAAGCAAACGAAACAGCGTATCAAAAGCCTGCTGGTTTCCTTCTCTGAATGCCTGCAACATATCAAATTTTAGATCATATGTTTGCTCTGATGGACCTTGTATAATCGTCTTCATGGAAACACTTACCTATGGGTGATTGTAAAGAATTTTCGCATTGTTCAATTTTAAACCTTAATGCCTGCAAGGTTTGAAATCGAAAATTGATATATACGTTATTGAGCGTGTCAGGGAAAAACGAATAGAAAGAAACCTGTCACAGGCAGACCTTGCATTTGAGCTAAGTATGTCTGTTGGTTTTATTGGTAAGGCCGAAAGTTCAAAGTATCCTGCGCATTACAATCTCAAACACCTCAATGAGCTTGCCCGCATCTTAAAATGCAGTCCGCAAGACTTTCTTCCAAAGCGACCTTTATAATGGTGCAACGTATATTGTATTAGCAAAGTAAATGAAAAAAAGAGCACTTACTCCTGGGTGATTGATATTTTTGTTTTTTTAATCCATTGTGTCTGATAGCATCCAATTTTTTTTGAGCAAATGATACCTGACCCTGCATCACTATTTCCATTGACCTGTCGTTCGTATTTCGATAGTCCTGCAACAACCTGATTAGTTTCACCCGCACCCTGCTCACCAGACCACTTGTTATTTTATGCATTCTAAAATTGCTTCCTTGTCAGCTCCGACCTCTCCGTAGTAAACTCGCCCTCTACTGCGTGAAACGTTAGCGTTTTCTTAAATGACCCTAAAAGATTTTGTTGGATCAGCAAACGCACTGTACCTTTGGTTAACAGTGTTAGATTATTTGACACTTTTGAAATCATGGCCAGCAAAGACCGCATACAAAGATTAAAGGATGATACCCGGCAGAATATTCTGTCGGCCTCCCTTGATATTGTAAAAGAAGAAGGCTGGCAGGCACTCAGCATGCGCAAAATTGCTGATAAGATAGAATACACCGCGCCCATTATCTATGAATACTTCAGTAACAAGGATGCCATTCTGCAGGAACTGACCAAATGCGGGTTTCAGAAACTCGCCCGGCAAATGGAAGATGCGGCCAATCTGTTTACGGAGCCTGAGCGACAACTGGAAGCCATGTGGCTGGCCTACTGGAACTTCGCCTTCAGTGAAAAAGAACTCTACCAGGTTATGTACGGGGTACAAATCAGCTGCTGTGTAAATGAAAACCCTTGTGTAATCATGAAAGGCCCGGAAGCATTGTTGCGCAAAAAGATTGAAGAACTGATGCCCGCTGAAAAGCGCAGCAAGGAATACATCGACCGGAGGTATTACACGTTCTGGTCGGTAGTGCATGGACTTATCTCCATCAATATGACCCGGCAACTGACCTCTGAATCCATTAACAGGCAGGTGCTGAAAGATGCCATCGACGGAATGATTCATGCCATCAAAACATAGCTTAATGACAATTACCGAATCCGGAACAGTGAAAACTGTTTTTTTTAGCCTAAAAAGTTAACGGTGTTAGATAAATTAATCACGTTAAAAATATTCACCATAAATACAACCAAAATGTCAAAATTAGCCAACAAAGTCGCCATTGTAACCGGCGCATCAAAAGGAATCGGCGCAGCCATTGCAAAAGCCTATGGCAAGGAAGGCGCTTCAGTAGTAGTAAACTATAGTTCAGACAAAGCAGGCGCAGAGCGCGTGGTGGCTGACATAGATAAGGCGGGCGGTAAAGCCATTGCCGTGCAGGCCAATGTAGCCGTTGCAGCAGATGTAAAAAAACTCTTTGCTGCCACAAAAACTGCGTACAACAAACTGGATATACTCGTTAACAACGCCGGTGTATTCAAATTTGAACCACTTGAAACCGTTACAGAAGAAGAGTTTCACCGCCAGTTTAATACCAATGTGCTGGGCACCATTCTGGCAACACAGGAAGCACTCCAATACTTTAATGGAGATGGCGGCAGCGTCATCAATGTAGGTTCTGTTGTAAGCGATAATCCCCTGGCCAACTCAGTAGTCTATTCAGCCACCAAGGGCGCGGTAGATACCATTGCCGTAGCACTGTCTAAAGAACTCGGTGCAAAAAATGTACGCGTTAATACCATTGCACCCGGCGCGGTAGATACCGAGGGTACTCAAAGCGTTGGCATCATCGGCAGCGATTTTGAAAAACAAATTGTAGCCAGCACACCCCTCGGCAGAATCGGACAACCTGATGATATTGCCAAGGTGGCCGTGTTCCTGGGCTCAAGTGATGCAGGCTGGATCAACGGACAAAAAGTAACTGTTTCAGGCGGTCAGCGTTAAGGCAATCATCCGTACCCTCTTTCATAGCTCAACATAAAAGAGGCTGTCGCACAACGACAGCCTCTTTTTTTACCCAGACAAGAAAATAGTTTGCTGCCTACCTTTGATCCTGCATATGAAACCACCCAATAAGAAACGGATTGACCCCGCAGCAGTAATGGTGAAGAAGTCTACCCTCCCCGGCGTAGGCAAGGGGCTGTTTGCACGCATTGCCCTTAATAAGGGAGACATCATTATTGAATACAAGGGGCGCATTACCACGTTTAAGGATATCCAAGACAATCCTGTGCTCAACCCGTATGTCTACTTCGTAAATAATGAATACGTAATTGATGCCATGCCTTTTCCGGATATGCCTGCCCGTTATGCAAATGATGCCACGGGTATCATTCAGAAGCCCGGCTGCACCAACAACGCCGGCTTTAAGGTGGTTGGAAAAAAGGTATTTATTGAAGCCATTGCACCTATTTTACCCGGCGAGGAAATTTTTGTAGACTATGGCAAAAGCTATTGGGAAAACATCCGGCACCGCCTGCCAAAGAAAAGCGGTTAATCTACATCAAAAGGTATTAGGGTTCTTTTACACTATTGTGCCTGCTTTTCAAGCACAGACAATACAAGTTCCTTGTAACTTCTGCCAATAGGGATGGACTTATTATTAAGTTCCACCGCATGCGCGGAGAAGGCAGCCACCTTATCACGCGCCACAATAAAGGAGCGGTGCACACGGAGAAAGTTATTCCTGGAGAGCAGGTCTTCTATCTCCCAAAGCTGAAACTTGGTGAGTATGCTTTTATCGTTGGTACTAATCTTTACATAATCACGCAGGCTTTCAATGTAGAGGATCTCATCAAAATAAATTTTCACTTTCTTCTTACCCACGTTAAAATAAAAATGTACTCTTTCGGCTGGTGCGGCTGCCACTGCTTGCGGCAAAACGGTAGTGCTATTTTTATCCAGCTTATTCACGGCCTTTAAAAACCGGTTGAAGCGAATGGGCTTTACCAGGTAATCTGTTACATCAAATTCAAAACCCTGCAGCGCATATTCTTTGTAGGCAGAAGTAATAATTACCCTGGGGGGATGCTTTAGCGATTCCAGGAACTCGAACCCTTTCAGTTTCGGGAGGTGAATATCAAGAAAGATAAGATCCACTTTTTCTTTGTGGAGGTATTCCATCGCAAAAATGGCATCTGCACAAACGGCTTTCAACGCAAGAAAGGGTACCTGGCGTATATAATCTGCCAGTACTTCGGCCGCCAGCGGCTCGTCTTCAATGATGATGCAATTATATTTCAGCATAACTATGCAGGTTAATAAAGAGATTTACCGAGAAGATATTTTGCGTGGTTTGTATATCCAGGTCGTACTCCCTGTACGTAAGCTCCAGCTGGCGTTTTGTATTGGTTAAACCAATAGGTTGTTTGTTGTTAAGGCCGGCCAGGGGTTCAAACGAGTTTTCAATACTAAAATTAAGTTTACCCTTTTTAACGGTCATGTCTATATTAATAAAAGATTCAAAGCGCGTTTCTCCCACACCGTGTTTAAAGGCATTTTCTACAAAGGGTAATAGAACAAGCGGTGTAATAAGGTAATCGCCGGCGTCTATCTCATTGTTAAAGCTCACGGTCAGTCGCTCGCTGTACCGTATCATCTCAAGCTCCAGGTAATCCTGTAAAAACTTTATTTCATCTGCCAGCGGAATCTGGTTATTACCTGATTCATACAGCATAAACTTTAGTAACTCTGATAAACGCAATACCACTTCTGCCGTGTCTGCAGAACGTTTTCTTGCCAATGCGTAAATATTATTAAGCGTGTTCAGTATAAAATGCGGGTTGGTCTGGTTACGGAGAAATTTTAATTCTGCTTCCAGTTTTTCCTTTACCAGGTTTTTCTCGCGTTCCCTGCGTACCAGTTCACCACGCACCAGCCTGATGGCACTCATCAATCCTGCTACCAGCAGGGCAAAAATGATCACAATGGCCACCCGCCTGGGTTCAAACAGGGGCGCCCAGGGCACCTGGTAATAATAAGAATAAGGCAGAATCAGTTCATTGGTAATAACGCGGTCAATGACCACGCAAACAAACAATGCTAGCAACATCTCTCCAATATTCAATAAAGGCGGTCTTGTTTTTTTGATAATCTTATCCAGCGCATAATAGGCAACATAGTAAGCAAAGAATATTTTTGCTACTGCTTCCAGTAAACCAGCAGATATAACGGCCACCAATAGTTGCGCATCTGTCATCTGCGGCAGCGTGGCCTTTCCCCATAAATAATCAATGAGGGCGGTTGCCAGAAAATAGCAGCACCAAAACAACCCATGAAGCAATAGCCGGTTCATGCACCAAAAATCGGTCAATTCATTTTCTCGCCATAAAAAAACGGAATACAGCGTTTATCAACGGGCCAACAACCTGTTGCTACGGGCCAACAGGAACTAAGGGAAGAACCTGGTTGTCTGCCCGTTGTCGCGCTACCCATAGCCGCAGTGCAAATTTTGAGGCATTCACCGCTGTAGATTTGGTAAAATAAGCACTATGACACGCAATGCCTTTTACCTTCCGGCCCTTGCGGCCATTGGCCTCGGCCTGCTGGCGCTGCTGACCGGTCATTTTCATCGCGGACTGATGCCGGTAGCCGAGAACCTACCCGGCAAAACTTTTCTCTGCTACACAGCCGGCCTTGCATTGCTGTTTACGGGTGCAGGCATTTTCATCAGG
>DATJGC010000505.1:0-7426 GCA_035495345.1 Chitinophagaceae bacterium
GCTGAGCATCAGGTAACGGTTTAAAACATTGGTACGGGTATCCTGTATATAGTTATCGCCCGTGCTGCGCGTATAACTTTTGTTCTGGTTTAGGATATCATACACCGCCAGCTTTATTTCACCATCCTTCTTTTTAAATACCTGCAGCGCCAGACTGGCATTCCAATAGTCCACCTGCTGGTTATAGCCTGCAGACAAGCCTGAATTAAGCGTGTAATCCAAATCAGTGGAAGCCACCAATCGCTTAAAGAAAGTATAATTGATTTCCGGCGAATAAGTCTGCGTATAATATTCACTGTTAAGGCTTGATTGCAGGCTGTACTTTACGTTATTGTAAGACAGCGCACCATTGAAGCCAATGTCTAGCTGTTTATGATTGTAATTGAGCCCCAGCGATTGCGTTGCAATAAATGCATTGGTATAATTTCTTTGTTTGTACAGCAGGCTTACATCCTTATTATAAATGATAAAGCTGGTGGCATTGATATTGCCGCCCTTCAGTTTTTTCATTGTTTTGCCATATGTAAAAAACATGGATGCATTGTAAGCACCGTTGAGGTTGACGGGTTTTGTTAACTGAACGCCCCGTCCTAAAGTATCAATACTATTGGCAATTTTGTTTTGCGTAAGCGATGCATTTACGTTGAAGGCTATAAATTGGAAATTAGCCAGCACAAAACGGTTATACCCCATGTTAAGGTTATGAATGAATTCCTGCTTAAGGTCAGGATCACCCGTTCTGATATTTTGCGGGTTAGACACATCCAATACGTTTTGAAGTTGTGTGGTAGAAGGCTGGTTGGTTCTTCCGCGATAGTTAAACCGAAGGTTCTGCCCCGCCCTGGGTGAATAATTGAAATTGGCGTTTGGATTAAAATTGATGTAGTGCCTGCTGATCACCGAGTCTTTGCTGCTGCCATTGTTAAACACATGGCTTTGCAATGCGGCAAACTGTACCGTACCACCCAGCTGGTAATTGTATTTCTTTTGTTGTACCCTGAAATTAGCGCCTACGCGGTTAGCGGTAAAACTATTGGTAAAATAGTTGGTCTGCTGCGGGTTGGGTCTTTCATACTTGCCGGTGAGCGTATCAAAGTTGTTGGTGCGTTTATCGGCTTTGTTCTGGTTGTTGGTATACGCGTAATTTATTTCTACCAGTTTGTTTTTGCCCACGGGCTCTGTGTAAGACGCGCTGAGCACATTGTTATTGGCATTGGTTGTTTGGGCAGATTGATAATGCTGGCTCAAGTACCTTGATAGGGTGTCACCGCTGGGCGTAAACAAGACCTGCGGTGAAATATTAAGACCGTTGCCGTTGCTATGGTTATAGGTATTGCTGAAACCCAGCGTGAAAGTTCTTCCTGTTTTGTTCAGTCGCCTCCGGTACAAAAGATTATTATTTAGGTTGATGCCATTGCGGTCGTTTTCATTGTAACTGTTGCCGGCGAGTGCCAGGTATTTAAGCGCCGGGCTGATGGCATATACCGAAGACGTATCATTGCTAAAACCATTTGATTGCTGCACCGTAAAGCTGGGGGTATACAGCAATGAATTCATTGAATCTATCCGGTACTCAAAGCGGAGATTAAAACGGTGACTGGTGTTCTGGTTCTCAGAAACCCTGTCATCATTGCTGTTGGTGGTAGAGTCGTTTGGAAAAAAGGTTTGGCGAAACACATTCTGCACAGACTCATTTTTTGTGTGCGAGATAAAATAGCTGCCGCTGACGTCTATTTTGCTGCCCCAGCTATCGCGATAGTTCAGTCCGCCAGAAATGCTGGATGTAATGCCGTTTGAAGCGCCGCCAAAACCCAAACCTGCAATACCGCCGCGCGTGGCTACCAGCTGGCCTACGCCGCCCAATCCGCCACCTGGTGCGCCTCCGCCACCGCCCTGGCCACCGGGGCCGGCACCAAAGCCACCACCGCCGCCCATGCCACCGTTGCCCAGCCCACCCATGGTGCTAATAATATCAGAAAAAGAGAACCCTTGTTTATTGGTGTTATTGATAGCGCCAATCAGTGAGATCTGGCGGCTGCCTTTAAATTTATTAAAGGAGAGATTGTTGTCATAACGTTTATCCGTACCCGCACCCAGGTTGATTTTACCGAAGTAGCCGTTCTTTTTGTCTTTCTTCAGCTTTATGTTCATGGCTTTCTGCCGACTGCCATCGTCTATCTTGGTAAACTTGGCCTGGTCACTCATATCATCAAAAACCTGTACGCTTTCTACCATGTCTGCTGTCAGGTTCTTGGTGGCCAGTTTAGGATCGGTACCAAAGAATTCTTTGCCGTCTACATAGACTTTTTGTACAGTTTCTCCCTGAGACTTTACCGTACCATCTCGGTCTACCTGCACACCGGGCAGCTTTTTCAGCAGGCCTTCCACATCTTCATTGGGCTTTGTTTTAAATGAACTGGCATTGTACTCTACGGTGTCTTTTTTTACGGAGATGGGTGGCCGCTCTACAATTACTTCCTGCAGGGTGGTGCTTTTTCTGTCCATTATGATATTACCAAGGTCAATGGCGGGCTTCTCACGCGTAACAGAAAATAGCCTGCTTACGCTCTGGTATCCTCCAAAACTTACCAGCAGACGATAGCGTCCTTCTTCAATTCCTTTAATTTCAAAGAGGCCTTTTTCATTGGCAGTAGAGAAGGCAATATTACCGGAATCTTTGAGGTCCATTACGGAGATGGTGGCCTCTTCCATGGATTGCTTACCGCTGGTATCTACTATCTTTCCGCGCACGCTGCCGCTAACGGTTTTTTGCGCCAGTAAAGGAAGCAATGAAAATAGAATACTAAGCGTCAGCAGCAGTTTCAGCAACATAGGTAAAGCTTGTAAAGCGAAATTATCCGATTATTGGTGAATTACGGGTGTGCCGGGGACTAAGATGTGTGAACGGTAAAATGCGCCGCCCCAATTGCCGGATAGGGCAAACCAGGAGGTCAACTGCATCAGAATAAGTAAAAAAATAGCCGGCTCCTGGAAGCCGGCTATAAGCAATATGCAATAAGGTATATTTAGCTAAACAGGTACTCCACATCTGCACGCGTAAGGCTTTTTACAAAGCCTTCATCATCTGTAATGAGATCTCTTGCCAGTGAGCGTTTCCTGTCTTGCAACTGGAGTATCTTATCTTCAATGGTGTCTTTACATATCATACGATAGGCAAAGATATTCTTGGTTTGCCCGATACGGTGTGTACGGTCAATGGCCTGTTGTTCTACCGCGGGGTTCCACCATGGGTCTACGATATAAACATAATCTGCCGCGGTAAGGTTAAGACCCACACCACCGGCCTTTAGTGAAATCAGGAAGACGCGGCATTCATCATTGTTCTGGAAATTCTGGATGGCTTTTTCCCTGTCCTGGGCAGAGGTGCTACCATCAAAGTACTCAAACTTTACATCCAGTTCTTTCAGCTTGTCTTTGATGAGTGCCAGCATACCCAGGAATTGTGAAAAGACCAGGGCCTTATGGTTACTGATATTTTCTGTTATCTCGCGGGCCAGCTCTTCCAGTTTTATAGAATGATTTTCCAGTTTTTCCGTTTCGTTCAATATAGCCGGAGAATCACAGATCTGCCGCAGCTTCATTAAGCCCTGCAGAATGGTAAGCTGTGATTTTTGTATGCCCTGCTCCTGTATGGTGCCCAAAATTTTATCGCGGTAATCATTGCGGTAGGCGTCATAAATGGTGCGTTGTTCGTCTTCCATTTCGCAGAAAAGCACTGTTTCTACTTTTTCCGGAAGATCTTTTGCCACCTGTTCCTTGGTCCTGCGCAGAATAAAGGGGAAGAGTAATTTGCGCAGGTGGTCTTTCTGGTCTTTCTCTCCAAATTTATCAATGGGTATGGCAAATTCATTCCTGAAAAATTCTATGCTGCCCAGCATGCCGGGGTTCAGGAAATTCATTTGCGCAAAAATATCAAAGGTGTTGTTCTGCAAAGGTGTACCGCTCATGCACAAGCGGTTCTTTGCTTTTAAGAGCCCTGCCGCGCGGGTTACCTTGCTGGAAGGGTTTTTGATGGCTTGGCTTTCATCGAGCGTAACGTAATCAAACTCATTTTCAACAAAGAGTTTGATATCACTTCTCAGCGTACCGTAGGTAGTGATAATGACATTGTACTTTTTGAAATGATCCTTCTCCCGTGAGCGATCGCCGCCATGGTGAATATGATAGGTTAGCTCAGGCGTAAATTTCTTGATTTCATTTTCCCAATTAAACATCAGCGTGGTAGGACAAACCACCAGTGCGTTCAGTTTTCCCTGCACATCTTTATAATGCTGCATAAAGGTGAGCGCCTGCACTGTTTTTCCCAAACCCATATCATCTGCCAGTATGCCCCCCCAGCGTACTTCTGTTAAATAGTTGAGCCACTGAAAGCCGAAGGCCTGGTAGGGGCGCAACACGGCCTGCAGTGATTTGGGCGGTTCTATTTCTGTAATACTTTTGAAGCCGCGCAGTTTATCATACTTCTCTTCCAGCTGTATAAAGAGCTCTTCTTCATTACGGTTTTCATACAGCTCGTCAATCACACTCATGTGGTATTGGGAGAGCTTGAGTGTTTCCTGCTTGCCCTCGCCCACGCGGAAAAGAAGGCTGTACTTCTTTATCCATTCTTCGGGCAGTATACCAAGGGTACCATCATTCAGCTGTACAAACTGTTGTTTATTGACAAGCGCTTTTTTTACTTCTGCAATGGTCACTTTCTGATCGCCAAATACAATATCCACTTTTGCATCAAACCAGTCTGTATGGCTGCTGATATAGATTTTCGTTTGCGGCTTGGCGGTATTAAAGCGGAAATTTTTAAGTGCCTCAAAACCGTAGACGGGCACTTTTTGCTCCTTCATGGCATCCACAAAAAGAAAGAACCAGTTATTGCGGAGCACGTCGGCGCCTTTAAGCACCAGGTTGTAAGAACCTTCGGGCTTTATAAAATTAGAATGGAGAGCCTCCAGGCGACCAATAAAATCCTGTTCAGCAGTTTTGTTGCGGTGTACTATCAGCACTTTATCGCCGTCTGGCACAATGATCTCGTCTTTATCGCCGGTTCTTACTTCAAAGCCTTTGTAGGTGAACACGGGTTGAAAAACCAGGTAGTCTGATTTTTCCTGGAGCAATAATTTTTTCTCCGGGTCGCCATCTTTATAAGAAGAAACCAGTGAGGGGTCAAACTCTACCTGGTATTTCTTGGCCAGGGGCAGAATATAGCTTCGCAATTGCTTCTGCCAGTCTGCCTTAGGTATAATGATGCTGCCTTTGGCGGTAAAAGGGTTTGTTTTTTCTACATCTTCTGCGTCTTTCCAGAGGTAGAGGTTTTCTTCGTAAAAGAACATGAGGTTGCTGGCCAGCTGGTTTTCCTGTAGCGAGAGTTCTTTTCCGTTGAGTTTTACCCAGCAGGTTACTTCATAATTGCTTTTGCGCGGGGCAATCTTAAAGAAGGGTACAATGGGTTCTGGCACAATACCTGCCAGCCGGAGATTATCTGTTTTAAACGGTTTGTGGCCGTTCAGGTAGAATACAAAGGGGTTTACGGCAATATCCGTAAAAAGTTTCCGCAGTTTTGGGTGCAGGTATTCAATCATGAGGTTGCGGGTTTCTTCCGGCAGCTCATCGGTATCCTGGTGAATGATGTTCTCCCAGATGCCGCTAAACGGAGAATTGCGGTTAAGGTAGCGCGTTACCTCCGCTTCCTGCATTCTGCGGATGGCGGGCACCAGCAGTTTGTCTTCTTCATTCAGCACTTCAATGTTTACGAATTTGCTGAGGTCTATTTTTTCGGCCTTCGAAATAAATTTTTTCTGCTCACTGTCGCTTTCTCCCTGTACCACTTCTACCAGGAAGAAGGGGTAGGTTTTATGATTGAAATTAAACACCACACCCAGGCGTTGCGCGGGGCCCGTGGTCTTGCGCTCTTCCTCGGTAATTACTTCGGTGGGCTCATCCATCAATACCGGCCGTGGCTTGCTAACGGCCAATGGGTTTATCCTTTTTATGGAAGTATCCAAAACGCGGAGGTAGGGCTTGCCTTCTTTATAGGCAAATTCAAACTTGCCTTTCAGATCATCGCTTAGCGTATAGCCATAGGCTTCCAGCAACTTGTTCTTTTCATTGTCCCAGTTGCGGATGGTATCAAAATAGTGAGCGCCGTGTTTATTGTAGAGTTGAAGAAGCACAATCACCTTTGGCAGGCAGAGAGGGTGGAGGGTGTCTTCGTAATCACAACTTGTATCCAGGTTTCTCTCTTCGTTCTTTTTTATCACCACCTTATAAACGGTACCGTCAAGGTCTACGGAGGCTTTTACGGTTTCGTCTTTGGCGTATTCTATAATGGCTTTATTGCCCGAGAGAAATTTTTCTGCATCTGCCATGGTTTGCTGCGAACAGAGCAGGCGGATGGTTTTAAGATCGATGGTCTTCATTTTCACCACGGTGTGGCGCTGATCGTACACCACTTCTTCCGCTTTAAGCATATTGCGGTCGAGCAGTTCCTGCAACTGTATGAGTGCGCCTGCTTCATGACGACAGATATCACCCAGGTTATACGGGCAGCTGCAGCGGACCGACATGGTTTTGGGGTCTTTAAAATGCTGAATATAGACTTTGTAATACGTGCTATAGCTATCATCCTTCACCCTGAATGTAACGGAACCCATGAGTTCATCATATTCTACCAGCTCTACATAGCCGATAGCATGAATCTTCTTTCCCCGGCGGATAACTTCATCCGTTCCGTTGGTATATACATACTTGATAAGGTGCGGTAATGCCATGCTTTAATTTATTTTCCGGCTCAGAACCGTTTTTCAGACAATTTTTCTTTTTTTCCGCGGCTTCCGCTACGCAAAGGCCGATCTGCAAAAGTAAAGGAAAAAACCTGAGCTTTTGAAACAAAACGGCCATTATTAATGATAAGCTATTACTGCGGCAGGCCCCCCGCAGGGGCTGCTGTATAAACGATGCGCAGAACGTCCTTACCGCCAAACATAATTACCCCAATGATTGTTTTGCAACCGGTTGTAACGGACACCGGCCCACAAACTAATTGTAAAATTTACCCGGTGGTCCGCTACATATCATTTGCTCTTATACCTTTGCGCTGAGACCAAATTATTAGTATGTTCCGTAACAGCTTTGCCAGCCTATTCATTTTATTTTTAGTTGCCGGCAGCACGCAAGCGCAGAAATTAAAGAAGGCAGATAAAGCAGTTATCAGCAACCTTGAGGCGCATGTTGGCTACCTCTCAGACGATAAGCTGGAGGGCCGGCGTGCCGGTTCTGCCGGAGAAAAGCTGGCCACTGATTATATCACGGCTCAGTGGCAGGCGGCGGGCCTGATACCGAAAGCAGAAAACAATAGCTGGCTACAGGCATTTGACATTTCTGATGGTAAAGAAATCAGCAAAGAAACCTA
>DATJGC010000506.1:0-4907 GCA_035495345.1 Chitinophagaceae bacterium
CTTAAAGCCGGTGCAATAAGACTGGCAATGATCATACTGATGATGACGGCCCAGCGGCCGGTGCTGATCAGCTTTTTCTCACTGGCTTCCTTATTGAAAAATTTCTTGTAAATATCAAGGGTAAAAATGGTAGAGATACTATTGGCTTTACCGGCAAGGGAGGCAATGACGGCTGCCACCAGCGCTGCAAAGGCAAGACCCTTCATGCCTTCAGGCAGTAGGTTCAGCAAGGTGGGGTATGCATGGTCTGGTTTTACCACGCCACTGGCATCTTTTAATGAACTGGTAAACATGCCCTGGTTGTATAACACATAGGCGGCAATGCCTGGCAGTACTGCAATAACAGGAATCAGTAATTTTAAAAATGCGGCAAACAGGATACCGCTGCGCGCGGTCTTTAAATTGGCACCCAGGGCTCTTTGAATGATGTATTGATTGCAGCCCCAGTAGTTCAGGTTATTGATCCACATACCACCAATGAGTACAGAAAGTCCGGGCAGATCTTTGTAGTATTTATTGGAAGAATCAAAGATCATATGAAAATGTTCGGGCGCTTTGTCCTTTAACAACAAAAGTCCTTTAAATGCATCCTTGCCAAAACCGAAATGGCCCGATACAAGCGTGAGCGCCAGGTAGGTGGTGGTAAGTCCGCCCAGTATCAACACAAACACCTGCACCACGTCTGTATAGCCAATGACCTTCATACCGCCCAGCGTAACAATGATGGAGAAAAATGCAAGCGCTGCCACACAGGCCCCAAACGGGATGGTAGACACGGAAGAAATGGCCAGGGCGCCGAGGTAGATAATGGAGGTAAGATTTACAAATACATACACCAGCAACCAAAAGATGGCCATCACCGTACTAACGGTACTGTTATACCGTTGCTGCAAAAACTGCGGCATGGTATAGATCTTATTCTTAAGATACACCGGCAGCAGGAACACCGCTACAATCACCAGCGTGGCAGCCGCCATCCATTCATAAGTAGAAATGGCCAGTCCAAGGGCAAAGCCAGAACCAGACATGCCGATAAAATGTTCTGCAGAAATATTAGAGGCGATGAGTGAAGCGCCAATGGCCCACCACGTGAGCGATCCTTCGGCCAGGAAAAAATCTTTGGCGCCCTGCTGGCCTGATTTTTTTCTTTTGTAGATATAGTACCCGTACCAGGAAATGAATAGAAAGTAAATAGCAAAAACGGCGTAGTCACCAGGCTTTAATTGATTCATGCAAGCAATCAGTAGGTTAGTTAGAATAAAAAATACAAAACGTTCTCTGAGAACCAGTTATTAGTATTTCTAAAGCTAAATAGATTTTACTTCCTTTCACAATTTTGATATATTTATTTATGAAAACGTTTTCTGTTTACAGCGCTTGCTGCTAAACATGAATCGCCCCCCGGTACCATGGATAAAGTAAACATACAAAGACTTGCGGATGAACTGAACCTATCCATTGCCACGGTATCACGCGCACTGCGTGATAGCTACCAGATACGGCCAGAAACGCGCAAGAAGGTCTGGGATCTTGCCAGGAAGCTCAACTATCAGCCCAATCCCTTTGCTTCCGGGCTGCGTGAACAAAAGAGCAATAATATTGCAGTGATCTTTCCTGAACTGGCCAATAACTTTTTTTCACTGGCCATTAATGGTATTGAAGAAATTGCGCGACAAAAAAATTACCAGGTGCTCATCTACCTTACGCATGAGTCTGCAGAAAGAGAAATAGGTTTTGTAAACAGCCTGGCCAGCGGGCGCGTAGACGGGCTGTTGCTATCGCTGTCCAGTGAAACGGAGGATTACGAGCATATCATAGCGTTGAATAAAAGACTGCCGGTATTATTGTTTGATCGTGTGTGCGACAGCGGCGATATGCTGCATGTAAGCACCAATGATTATGAGAGCAGTTACCAGGGCACCATGCACCTGGTAGAAAAAGGCTGCCGGAAGATTGCTTACCTGCTGGCGCTTAAGCACCTGGTGCCCGGAAGAAAAAGATTGGAAGGTTATAAGGATGCCTTGTTACACGCAGGCCTGCCCGTTGACCCCTCGCTGATACTTGATTGTGATGGTACAGAAAAAGAAAACTATGAAGTTATCAGCGGCGCTATGCAAGCGCTGCAGCCGGATGGTATACTATCCTCTATTGAAAAATTAGGAACGCTTTGCTATTACGTGGCCAATGATGCAGGCATCAGCATAGGGGGTAAGGTGAAGATTGTTAGCTTCTCAAACCTGGAAACAGCCTCCTTATTACAACCTTCATTAACCACCATTACCCAACCCGCCTTTGAAATTGGCAGGGAAGCGGCCAATACATTGTTCCAGATGCTCGACAAGAAAAAGACTGTTACCGAAAGCAAGATCATCAATTCGGTATTGATAGAACGGGCCTCTACTGCTGGCGTTCATTAAAAAGTACTTCCGTCACGCACCCTTACTTTCTTTTTGCCGGCATTCTTTTTCTCAAATTCAAGTACCTCTTTTGGTTTGGGCTTTGCCTTTATGGCTACGGCGCTGTCTGAGGCGGGTTTTTTGTTTTTATCTGCACTGGCATCATCTGCATTCTGCAATTTACCGAGCACCCATATTTCCGTTTTAGTGATAAAACCGGCCGCGGGGTCATAATATTTCCAGGTGCCGTTTTTCAAAGAGGAGCCCTCATTCTTTACAATCACTTTGGTATAATGATCGGGCCGGGTGACATCTTCCACATCAATGGTATCATACAATTTATCCGGGTTAAATGCACGCCAGCTTTCTTCTTTCACTAATTCTCCGTTCATGTTAAAATACATGCTGGGACCGTCTTTAAAACCCCAATGGTAGTTCTCTACGGCAAACTGGTCGCCCTGCAGCGTAAATTTCCGCCAGACACCTTCTTTGCGGTCGTCATAATAGGTACCCTCTTCCTCATAGCCCGGTTCTCCCCGTACTTCTTCATGGCGTACCACCCATTTTCCCTGCTTTTTACCATTTTTATCGACGCCGTTGAGGGTATCTCCGCGTACACCAATGGTGTAGTCTTTTAATTGCCCGAAACTGCTGATGCTAAACAGACAGCCAATGATAAATAACCAACGCATAGCTTAGATTTTAAACGGTCAATACAATTTGATGGCAACTTTATAAACGCTGCCGCCAGGCTTTCATTGCGGCATGGCCCACACAACGCTTTCGCAAAAATACGCACCCCCGCCGCGGGGGCGGCCCCTTCCCGGGCTAAAGCCTTGTTAACTTCTGTTGTAAGGGCAAAAACCGGGCTGGAATGGTGGCCCAAACAGGTATCTGCAAGGCCAGGAGCCGCTCTGCAGGCAATTTTGCTTTAAGCGCATTTTAATTCACCTCTAAAATCCTGTTACTCACCTATTTTAAGCAAACTGTAAGGCCCCTTAACTGCTGCTTAACCATACTAATGATGAAATTGCAGCTGACATTACCGCATGCTTATGACGCTACAATGTTTATTGCTAAAAACCAACCAGGAAACGGACAGCCAGCTCAGTGGCTTCATTCAGAAAACCGGCAGCCTTTCACTGGCAGCCACTACCAGTTCAGTTAATGAAACTATTCAGCAGCTGGGCAGTAATATGCCAGATATTGTCTTTCTACCGGCCCAACATTACCAGCAGGTGAAGAATGATTTGCCTGAAACGGAGAAAGCACCCGTTTTTATTTGTACCAGTGCTAACAAAGAAAGCCAGGGTACAGAGCAAGGCTATACCCAACTTTGTATCAACAGTGATCCGCTCTCCTATACTTTATTTTTGGATGCTGTTAACCGTGCCATCATCAAGATTCTTGGCGCACGTGCAGCAAACAACCATAAAGACGAGAACTACTTTTTTATAAAATCCGACTATCGCATACTGAAAGTAAATTATGCGGACATTATTTTTTGCGAAGGTCTAAAAGATTACACGCAGGTGTATACCAGCAAAAAGGCAAAACCCATTATTACGCTTCAAAACCTGAAAACATTTTCTGAGCGTTTGCCGGCCAAAAGGTTTATACGCATCCACCGCTCTTATATAGTATCACTCAACCATATAGACAGCATTACAAAAAAGGAAGTGGAAATTGCGGAGAAGATGTTACCCATTGGCAATAGCTACCGAAATAATTTACTGGAAATTGTGAAGGTGAACTCTTAGGACATCAACAGCAGAGGTACCTGTTAGCATCATGATTCTTGCTTTCGCAACCGCAGTGAGTTAATTATCACTGGAGCATCAATGTCTATTCATTATCTATAGCCTTATATGCACATTGCTGATCTCCGTAACAGTAAGCGCGGGCCGCGCTCCCTTTTTTATTTTCTCCACCACCAGCTTACCTACCTGTAAGGCATCGGCTGCTGAGTTAAATTGTTTATAAGCAGCAATGGCGGGTATGCAATCCTGGTGAATAAATACTTTTTTATCTACCAGCACTTCATAGCCCCATCCTCCCCTGGTTTTAAAAGGATGAACATCAACAGGCAGCCATGCCGCAGCGGCCTGTTGATGTTGTTTATGCAATAAAATAATTACACCTGCCAGCAGCATCAACAATGCAGGTAATAAAATAGAAAAGTATTTCTTGTTTTTCTGCATCATCAGTCGATTGAATCATACGTGTCATTGGGCAGAAATTCGCGCATATCATCAAAACGGTAGGTACTGTTTCTGCCGGTTACCAGGAAGCCCCTGTTCTTAACCGTGAAGCCTACGGCACCGGTTCTCTCAAGTCCTTCCCAGGGTGTCTTCAGTGTCCATACATCAAAAGCAAAATCATACTCCCAGGTGGTTTTGAGGATGCTGCCATTTTCACCGGTGGTGATGTATGCCTTATCGCCAATTATAAAAGCGGCAGCGTTGCTGCGTACAATGGTGTAGCTGTCATCAAAGGTTTCACTGCTTACGT
>DATJGC010000507.1:0-5674 GCA_035495345.1 Chitinophagaceae bacterium
GATGGCATTTACTGTCTCCATGTCTTTATGCCGCAATACCGCAGCATAGGTAAAATTTAAAAACGATGCTGTTGCCCCAAAGGCAAGCCTAAACCATCTTGTATGCACGATACCATTAAAATGAACAAACAGCGCCGCTGGAGCGAATCCCGGGCGCAGAGCAGCTGGCAGATATTTAAGATAATGGCTGAATTTGTAGACGGCTTTGAAGCACTAGCCAAACTAGGCCCCTGCATTTCCATCTTTGGCAGCGCCAGAACAAAAGAAGAAAACCCTTATTATGAACTCACTGTGGAAATAGGCAAACGCCTGGCAGAAGAAGGTTTCGGTATAATCTCGGGCGGCGGGCCCGGCATCATGGAAGCGGCCAACAAGGGTGCCCAGCTGGGGGGTGGTAAATCTGTAGGACTTAATATTGAACTTCCGTTTGAACAACAATCCAATGGCTTTATAGACAGGGATGCCAACCTGAACTTCGATAACTTCTTTGTACGCAAGACCCTGTTCACAAAATACTCCCAGGGTTTTGTTATGATGCCGGGCGGCTTTGGCACCATGGATGAATTTTTTGAAGTAGCCACGCTCATCCAAACCGGTAAGATGATGCAGGTACCCCTGATACTGGTGGGTAAGCATTACTGGGGCGGCTTACTGGCCTGGATGGAAACGGTGATGATGAAAGAGAAAAACATCAATGCGGCAGATCTTGAACTGCTGGCCCTGGTAGACTCAGCAGAAGAAGTGGTAGAAAAAGTGCTGCAGTTTTATACCAAACATTCGCTGCAGCCTAATTTTTAGTCCGTTCCCAGTTCAAATTATTGATTACAAGCTTATTACAGGCAGGCGCCGCGCTTCATTGGCGATAACTTTGTATCTTTGCCGAAATTTTTGAGCATGGACCTTGTTTTGCCCCAGGCGCAGGCATATGCAGAGCGTTATTCCTCTCCGGAGGATAACCTGCTGCAACGCGTTCACCAGCAAACACTGCATCATGCCCATGCTCATATGCTGAGTGGTCAATTGCAAGGGCGGCTACTTTCACTGCTCAGCCGCTTACTGCAACCCAGGCGCATCCTTGAAATTGGCAGTTTCACCGGCTACAGCGCGCTTTGCCTGGCAGAAGGCCTGGCCCCTGATGGCCAATTACATACCATTGAAATAAGAGAAGAAGATGCTGCGGTAGCCAGGCAAAATTTTAACTTGGCTGATACAAAGGAAAAAATAATTTTACACCTCGGCAATGCGCTCCAGGTGATACCCGCTTTACAGGAAACCTGGGACCTGGTGTTTATTGATGCAGACAAAACCGGGTACATAGACTATTACAACCTGGTGCTGCCCCGGCTGCGAAGCGGCGGACTGATAGTGGCAGACAATGTCTTTTTTCATGGCGAAGTCTTGGAGGCTGCACCCAAAGGCAAGAATGCAAAGGCCATACAGGCTTTTAATGAATATGTTCAGCAGGATGAACGGGTAGACAAACTATTGCTTACCGTGCGGGATGGATTAATGCTGATTTATAAAAAATAACTATGCGGTCAGGGTTCATTTTTTTTTTATTGCTGCTGGGCAACCTTGCCCGCGCACAACGTTCTGATGATGTAATTGCCTACATCAACACATACCGTGACATTGCCATGGCAGAAATGCAGCGCACCGGCGTACCAGCCGCCATAAAACTGGCGCAGGGCATTCATGAGACCCAGGCAGGCACCAGTGACCTGGTAAGAAAATCAAACAACCATTTTGGCATTAAATGCAAGAGTACCTGGGTAGGCAACCGGGTGTATCATGATGATGATGCCCGGGGCGAATGTTTCAGAAGCTATGCGCAAGCTGAGCAGTCGTACAAAGACCATTCAGATTTTTTACGCGGAAGTCCCCGCTACGCCTTTCTCTTCCAGCTAGATCCCACCGATTATAAGGCCTGGGCCAATGGCTTAAGACAGGCCGGCTATGCTACCAATTACCGTTATGCGCAGATAATCATTAAACTGATAGAAGACTATAACCTGGAACAGTATACGCTGATTGCCATGGGCAAACTGCCACCTGTAAATGAAGCAGTAGTAGCCGGCAATACAAGCCCCGCAGGCAATACTTCTTCAGTAAGCATACAGGCGCTCAGCCCCGTGGTAACAGGAGATGCGGTGAAAAAAGAAATCATTGAAGACAAAACGCCCATCCCTACGCCGGTGTATCCTCCAGGTCTTTTTACTATCAACAATACAAAAGTGGTGTTTGCACCTGAAGGCACCGCACTGCTGGCCGTTGCAGAAGAACACCATATTTCATTTGCCCGCCTGCTTGATTTTAACGACCTCAATGATGGCGATGTGCTAAGAAACGGGCAACTGCTTTTTTTACAACGCAAACGGAAAACCGGCGCAACGCCTTTTCATATTGTACAACCAGGGGAAACACTGTACAGCATCTGCCAGGCAGAAGGTATCAGGCTGGAAAGCCTGCTGAGCAATAACCTGCTGAATGAAAAAAACCAGCCGGCAGCAGGCGAGCGGTTATACCTGCAGGGTATGGCCCCGGCCCGGCCACTGCTGGCCAGCGAGCGCCAGTCTATCATGAAAGACCTGGTGCTGCAGCCGGCACCCGCTAATGCGGATACTACCACGCATGTGGTGCAGACAAAAGAAACCCTTTACAGCATTTCAAAAAAATATGGTGTTAGCATGGACCAGCTAAAGGCCTGGAACCGGATGGATACGGCCGATGTAAAAATTGGTCAGCAATTACTGATACACACTAAATAGGCAGTGGTCAGCGCCGGGTGATGCATTCATCAGAACCTGCACTTTATACTACTGCCTGGTTTCGTTTTTCAATAACCCCTTCCAAAATCATTCTGATTATCGATGCAAACTATACGTGTACACGACAAAGAATTTGAGCCCTACCTGTCTGCCGCTGCCATTGCTGAAAGAGTTGAAAAGATGGCGGAGGCCATCAACCGTGATTATGCCGGAAAACGCCCGCTCTTCATTGCTATCCTCAACGGCTCATTTATCTTTGCATCAGATTTATTCAAAAGCATCTCCATAGAGGCGGAAATTTGTTTTATTAAGCTGGCTTCTTACAAGGGCACTAAATCAAGCGGACAGGTAATTACCGCCATTGGATTAGACACGGACATCATCGACCGCCATATCATCATCCTCGAAGACATTGTAGACACCGGCAAAACGCTGAGTGAGTTTCTGCCTCAGTTGCAACACCAGCAGCCTGCTTCATTGGCCATTGCCACCCTGCTGCACAAGCCGGAAGCTACCGTGTATGACATTAAGATCGACTACCTGGGATTTTCCATCCCCAACAAGTTTGTTTTGGGCTATGGTCTTGATTACGATGGTTTGGGTAGAAATATCAGGGAAATATACCAACTTGCGTAAGAAAACGTTTGATACTCGTTATGTATTCCTTTGATTGCAAGGGCATAAACACATAATTGGGTTGAATATCGGTTGAAGAATATATGCACCATATTGCTATGCTTTTTTACCAGCCTATCACTAACTGCTCAGTATTACTTGCGTGGCGAGGTGAGGGATGAAACCAGTACGCCGCTTCCCAACGCCAAAATTGTTCTCCACTCCAATGGGTATGTTTATTATGCGGGCAGCTCCGGCGGCTTTGGCATTGTTTCATCCCGACAGGAAGATTCTGTTACCGTATCTTATGACGGTTACCAGGAACAACGCATGAAATTAAGTGCGGGCAGCTATACCAATATCACTTTAAAAATGCAACGCGCCGTTGGTAATCTTCACAAGAGCCGACTGATCTCCTTTACCAAAGACATGCATTGGGACGCGCGCCGCAACTGGTCGGTAGGCGGAGAAACCTATAGCAGCCTGCTGGAGAACGAATTTATTCCTGCCAAAAAATTTCCTGAAACGGGTTTTGCCATCAACACAGATAAAGCGGCCTACAGCAATATGCGGCGTTTCATAAACATGGGTAGCACAGTGCCGCCAGATGCAGTGCGCATTGAAGAAATGCTCAACTACTTCAACTTCGGCTACACCCCGCCGCCAAAAGACAGCGTGTTTACCTTTGAATCAAAACTTACCGCCTGTCCGTGGAATGCAGACAATGAATTGTTTTACCTGAAAGTTTGCGCAAAAAAAGTAAACCTGGATACGGTGCCTGCCAGTAACCTTGTTTTTTTGATTGATATCTCCGGCTCGATGGACATGCCCAACCGGCTGCCCCTGCTGAAGGCAGCGTTTAAATTAATGATCAATAATCTCCGGCAGAAAGATACTGTGTCCATTGTTGTGTATGGTAGCACCGTGGGCGTATGGTTGCAGCCTACCTGTGGCACCGAAAAAGAAAAAATCACCAAGGCGGTGGAAGATCTTTACCCTGGCGGCTCTACACCCGGCGCCTCCGGCATACAGGCGGCCTATGCGCTGGCCAAAAGCCAGTTTATAAAAGGGGGTAACAACCGCGTGATACTGGCTACCGACGGAGATTTCAATGTAGGACAGGCAAATGAAGATGAACTTGAAAATATGATTACGCTGCACCGGCAATCGGGCATCTACCTCACCTGCCTGGGCGTTGGAATGGGCAATTACAAAGATTCAAAACTGGAAGTGCTGGCAAAAAAAGGCAATGGCAATTTCGCCTACCTTGATAATGAACGCGAGGCGGAGAAAGTGCTGGTAAAAGAAATAACGCAAACATTGTATACGGTGGCAGATGACGCTTATCTCAGTGTGAATTTCAACCCAAGACTTGTAAAAGATTACCGCCTTATTGGTTTTGATAATAAGTTAAAGGCCGTTGCAGACTCGCTCAGCGAGCTGGAAGGCGGAGAAGTAGGCTCTGGTCATACACTGATGGCGGTGTTTGAAATTGCCCCCACGTATGCAAACATTGCTGCAGCTGATAATCCCGGTCGTGAGCCATTGGCACGCGCCATAATAAATTACAAAAGCCCTAAAGATTCTACCAAACGCAGCTCTGCCTATACCGCGCAGTTTGAGTTTACGGAATTCAATGATTTGCCGGCCTGCCATCGCTTTGCCGCATCGGTCATTGAATTTGCCTTACTGCTGAAAGAATCGCCGTATGTAAAAACGGTTTCCTGGTCAGATGCCATCATACTGGCCAATGAGTCTTATAACGTTAATGATGCTGTGCAAAAAGAATTCATCAGCATTGTAGAAAAAGCCCGGAAAATTTACGGTAAGGGCAAGAAGCGGAAGGCTTGATATAATTCAAAAGTCAAAAGTAAAAAGTCAAAAGTCTTTTGCGGGATAAGAAAAGCAAAAGTTAACATCCTCTGTTAGCACTGTAAGCGCTGCGCGATAAAAATTGCGAACACTATCGCTACTTCTTTTATGCGGAGAGACTTTGTATAGTAACGGATATGCTGTTGCTATTGTGGATTCGGCAAGTCGCTGCTGGTGCTCCGTCAGACCAAGGGTCAGACGGGGATCGCTGCTCTTTCGCGCTGACAACTGCAAACTGTTGCATAGCAAAAGAACTAAGAACCGCGAACTAAGAACTGAGAACTGGCCACGAGTCACAGACTGGGAAGAACAAAGGAATACGAAGTCGGAGACTTCGTATAGCGCCCTTCCTTTGGCTTAGAAAAGATAACCGAAGTCTTAATCATGTTTTTGCAAGATCAAGCTGTTGCAAGACTTCG
>DATJGC010000508.1:0-3892 GCA_035495345.1 Chitinophagaceae bacterium
AGCAAATCCATTAACCCCGGCGTGCCTGTTGCTCCCGGCGAAAGCACGTTTACCCGAATGCCGGAACCTTTCAGATCAAGTGCCCAGCTCCGGGCAAAATTGCGGATGGCTGCCTTGCTGGCACCATACACACTGAAGGAAGCCGTTCCCTTGCTGCCTGTTGTTGAACCTGTAAGAATAATGGAACCGCCTTTAGATAAAAAGGGCAGTGCTTTTTGCACCGTAAACAATGTTCCTTTTACGTTTACGCCAAAGGTGAGATCAAAGCCTTCTTCTGTAATTTTTCCGAGCGCTTCAAATGCACCCAAACCCGCATTGGCAAACACTATATCCAGGTGATTGTGTTTTGATTGTATCACTGCATAAATATTGTCAATGTCTTGCAGTCTTGAAACATCGCCCCTGATGGCGGCAACATTTCTTCCAATTATTTCCACGGCCTGGTCAAGTTGTTCCTGCCGCCTGCCGGTGATATACACAAACGCCCCTTCTTCAACAAACCGTTTGGCGGTTGCCAAACCTATTCCGCTGTTAGCGCCGGTGATCAAAGCAATTTTTCCCTGTAGTTTTCCAGCTGGCCGATTGCCAGCCTGGCCTTCCTGTTCATTTTGCATACTATTTTTTTAAATCGTAAAAAATGGTGGTAACAAAAATTTCGCTGGGGCCTGGTTGCTGGCAGTGTTTGGCACAAGAGCCGTTTTTGCCAATCAGTTATCATCGGTTTACAAACAGGCAAACCGTTACCCGATCACCGGCTACCAACAACGCATACCCTAAGCGAGGTATTTTTTTATTTGCGCCGCTGTATGCACAAAGAGCGAACGCACGGCAGGTACCTCTGCCAGGCCATTGAGCAAACCAAAATCGTGGATCATTCCATTGTACCGTATGGTTGTTACCGGTACGCCGGCTTCACTCACTTTTCTGCCGTAAGCTTCTCCCTCGTCTCTAAGCACATCGTTTTCTGCCACCTGTATCAGCAGCGGTGGCAGACCTTTTAATTCTTCAATACCTGCCTGCAAAGGAGAGGCATAGATATCTTTTCTTTTTGCAGGATCCGGTATATACATATCATACATCCATTTCATGAGCGATGTGGTAAGAAAGCGGTCTTCACCAAACAGCTGATAAGATTCCGTTTCAAAGTTGGCATCAACAATGGGCCACAACATTGCGTGGAACCTGATGGCCGGCCCACCCATCTTCTTTGCTTTCAGTGCAGTTACTGCCGTCATATTACCACCAACACTATTGCCTACAACTGCCAGCCGGTTGCCGTCTACATTAATTTCTGCGCCATTGGCGGCCACCCATTTGGTAGCAGCATAGATTTCATTGATGGCCCTTGGATAGGCTGCATCTGGTGTAGGCGTATAATTTACAAACACGGCTGCCGCACCTGACAGTACTACTAAATCTCTTACCATGCGTTTATGCGTAGGAAAATCACCCAATACCCAGCCACCACCGTGGATATACATAAACACCGGAAGCGTGTCCTTTACTTTTTCTGGTCGTACAATATGCAGTTTAATGGTGTAGCCATCTGTAATAATTGTTTTCTCCTCCACCTCAATACCTGAAAGATCAACTTTGGCGGCGGCCTGTGCATCTGCCAGTACTTTGCGTGCTTCAACGGGCGTCAAAGTTTCCAGGGGCGGTCCGCCTGCGCCATTCAATTCTTTCAGAAATGCTCTTACGCGCACATCAAGATGTGGATCGGTAGCAAAATCTACCGGTTTTACGGGGGCTGTCATTGTTGCTGTACTCATACAAAGTGTTTTTGCTGTTTATTAATTAGTGTCTGATGGAAAGAATTTTTATTTCAGGTATTTCTTTAACTCAGCCGCCGCCTGTACAAAGAGTGAACGCGTTTCCGGAATTTCAGCCAGGCCATTGAGCAGTCCAAAATCATGGATGACACCATTGTACCTGACAGTGGTTACCGTAACCCCGGCTTCGTTGAGCTTGCGTCCATAAGCTTCGCCACCATCCCTGAGTACATCATTTTCGGCTACCTGTATTAGTGTGGGTGGAAGACCCTTCAATTGCTCAATAGTGGCTTGCAATGGCGATGCATGTATGTCGTTTCTCTTTTCAGGATCCTTGATGTACATATCATACATCCACTTCATAAGCGGAGTGGTGAGAAACCGATCTTTACCGAACAATTTATAGGACTCAGTTTCAAAACTGGCATCTACGATGGGCCACATCATAATGGCTACTTTAATCTCGGGGCCTTGCTTTTCTTTTGCCATCAGGCAGGTAACAGCGGTCATATTACCACCCACACTGTTGCCGGCAACCGCCAGTCTTTTGCCATCTACATTGATTTCGGCACCATGCGCAGCAACCCATTTGGTGGCAGCATAAATCTCGTTGATGGCCTGCGGGTAAGAGGCGTCTGGCGTGCGGGTATAGTTTACAAATACGCCCACTGCGCCTGACAACACAACAAGGTCTCGCACCATTCTTTCATGGGTGGGAAAATCGCCCAGTATCCAGCCGCCGCCATGGATGTACATGAAAACGGGAAGTATACCCTTTACACCTTTCGGTCGAACAATGTTCAGTTTGATGGTATAACCATCCGTTGTAATGGTTTTCTCCGATACATCAATTCCTGAAAGGTCAACCTTTACAGACGATTGTGCTTTTACCAATACCATGCGTGCATCTGCAGGCGACAAACTTTCTACAGCACCACCACCGGCATTGAGGTCTTTTAAAAATGCTCTTACCTGCACTGTCAGGTGAGGATCGGTGGCATAGTCTACCTGGCTAAATGCCCGGGCTGAGAGCATCATTGCCGTTGCCAATAACAATCCGCAAAAAGTCTTTTTCATTTTTTTTGTTTTAGTAGTTAATCATTTAAATAAGAACGCAGGTTTAATGGTAATCATCAGGTAGGTCCAGGTAGCCGTTAGGCGCGAGGTTCCGGGTGTAATCTCTTTTGCATACTCCATGCTGCGGGAAGCAGCCAGTACGCTAATGCCAAATTCCAGGGTTGTAATCTTATTGAGTGCGTAAGCAGCAGTTGCATCCACTTCACTACCCAGGTATTTACTGATGGAAGCTCCTGCCAGATCTTTCTGCTGTTTGGCAAGCCCGAAATAATGGTAGGCAAGGTCTGTCGTGAGCCGCCTGCCGCTGCCCGTATATTTTAGTTTAGCAAACGGATTGTTTAAGCCACCGGCAGGTGAACCTGTGCCTACATAGAAGTAATCTAAATTACCCCAGAGCTTATGCGGCGTTCCATACAAAGGATCAAACCGGTGATTGGCGGTGGAAGATGAAAATGCGTTGTTGCCAGAGAGGTAATCCCACCCGATAATATAACTGAAACATTTTTTACTGTACGTGAGTGATAGCGTGGAGGTATAGGCCTTCAGCCGTTTACCTTCAATGTCTCTTCCTGCCTGGTAATAAATGCCTCCGGTGAGTACCAAAGATTTGCCTGGCACAAGAAAACTATTTAACAAAACTCCGCCGGTAACTCTTGTATTAACGCCCTTCTGCATAAAATGCTCACCATACACGTACCCTGTATCAGTACCCGCAATATTTCTTACAGAGTCCTTACTGTATTTGCCAAACTGATCAGCCACCAGCAGTCCTGTAATGGTTGTTTGCTTAAAGGTTCTGGCAACCTACAGGTATTGTAATGCCTTGTATTGCTGGTACTGACCATTTGTAGACGTCAATGTCTGCAATGCAGGTGACCCAGATTTACTGCTGTTACCTGCAGCATTCACAAATGGAATAAACAATGCCGGCGTTTGTGTTAGATTTCCTTTGCTGTCCTTTACATAGGGTAGCACATTGGCCGCTGTATAATAGGTTCCATTATAGTTAATAGCCTCCGTGTTTTGATTGAAGGCAGCGCCAA